>NZ_JBLYNV010000003.1:0-185004 GCF_049310165.1 Endozoicomonas sp. ALE010
GGATGCACCACCCGCCGCCGCAGCAGTACCCTGAGAAGTTGCGTTCGCCGCTGTAGCCGCAGCACTGGCCCCCCCACCGGCAAACGCACCACCAAGACTCATTACCAGAATCAAGGACGACCAGAACACCATCGCGCCAATCATGGCCTGGTCTTCATTCGCACCAAATGCCTCGAAGATCGAGGCAACTCCCTTGTTCATCCAGTCGCCGGTCTCGGAAGAAACAGTCATCATCACGGTCAGAGCCAGACATGCGGCCATGAGCCCCATGGCTAATGGCGAACCAACACCCGTAGCAAACATAACAACCATAACAACAGCCATGAGAGCGACGGCTATATAACCGAATATTTTAGCGATCTTTCCTGATTCTTTGGCTTCTTCCGCTTTTTCAATCGATTCGGCAATCTTTGCCAACCGTTTTTCCGAAACCTGCTGTCGCTGTTGCTCATTAATTTTGATATTTTCCTGGTTGAATACCAGACGACTGTCCTGCAACTTGGTCTGAATTTGCATCAGCATTTGAGTTGCAGTATCCACATCCAGCGTTTTATTTGAATCCAGGAATGTTGAAGTAAAGGCCTTCAGTTCAGCTTGCAATTCTTTTTGAAGGTCTGTGGGTCCCCCTTTCAGGTTGGCAACTTTGTTGAAAGTATCGGCAAAAAGATCACCCAGCTGTCCAAGCGAGTCATCACCGGCAAGTTTGCCACCCACCTGGGCAGAGAATGAATGCATGGTCCTCAGGGAGTTATCCGGATCTTTCGGGTCAGCCAATTTCAACATTCCATCAACCAGCTCATTACTGTAACCCATGGACAACAGGTGGTCCTTGTTGCTCTGCATAGAACTGATATGACCCGCCAGTGGATTCGGCCGCCCGCCAGGCCCCTCGGCGAAGGCTTTCAGATCACCAGTGACCAGAGCCAAATAATCCTGACCACCTTGTTCGATCACTGCCTCAGAAGCCAGACCAAGCTTTACCGCTTCAGGGTTCGTTTTACTCAGCTTCTGGATTTCGGAAAAAACAGAGATCTCCTTGAGGACTTTTCCAGAAGGAGTATCTGAGCCTTTCGCTGGAACATCCAGACTGTGCGGCGGCTTAAGGGGAGGAGAAATATTCTCCTGAACCTGATTCGTCGATACCGTGTTTTGCTCCGAATAACCACGACTGACTGTTTCTTTTTGCGCAACCTGATCGGTCTGTTGTTGCCGGAGTGATGGGTCTATACCCGCCTGTTGTGGTATCTGCCCCGCCGAATACCCCTGTTGGATACCATCCATTCTGCTTACTCCCTGGCTATTTTAGATTTTCCAGCATATTTTTGGCACGTTCCAGATCCTTGGCATATTCCGGGCTATCACCGGCCCAATCAATGGAAGTCTCATAAGAAATCTGAGCCTTTTCCCTGTCGCCTTTCGCTAAATGACAATCGCCGATATACATCATTGGTCGGGGATCATCAGAATCCAGAAGAGTAGCAAATGAGAAGATCTCGATGGCGCTGTCGTATTGTTTCTGCATTTGTTGACAGGCACCTAATCCAAGAAAGTATTTACGATTGAAATGGTCGTAAAAACACAAGAATTGAAAAACTTTCGTTGCTTCTTCGTACTTTCCACCCTGATAAAGATTGTAGGCAACTGAGTATATTGCTTCCATGGCATCATCACTCAAGTTTTTCAAATCTTTGAAGGTTCCCCCCTCACCGAAGAAATTCATGAGCTTGTCTTCAAGTTCTGCACCTTCATAATTCAGATCTTCACTATTCACGTGTGACTCCTCCATGAGTTAACGCATATTTTGAATAATAGTACTTATGGACTGAAAGTACTTGTTGATAAAATTAGAAAGCATTTCAAACGTCTGGTTGTATTTATTGATAGTCTGTTGAAGCTTGGTGGTTTGCAATTGTGATTGACTGGTCAGCGACTCAATTTTTGATTTCAAATGCTCAATATTGGCATCCCACTCAGCAGCATTATGACTATCGTCATTACCGCTTCGGTCAGTCTGAGCGCCCATTTGTTTCCAGAAATCAATCATATCCTTTGACATCATGGAAGAGCCTGACGTGCCAGCCGCTGCCTTTTTCTCCTTGGCTTTGGCCAAATACATATTGGCCTCTTCCAGCAAATCATTTTTCTGATTGATGGACTCTATCTGGTCTTCCAGTTGTGTCTGGAGAATATCTGCCCGGGCCGTCAGCACGCCCATAATCAATGCGTCCAGGCTGGGCTTGGTGAAATCCACTGGTTCGCCCATCAGATATGCATTGATTTGTGACGCTCCGGGACCTATATAATTATCACCATTCCAGTTCGCCGGATTACTGACCTCCTGAACCATGGCGACAGGTGCCTGTAAATAAACCAGCTTCTGTGACGCTTCATCAAGCTGTCCCGTATATCTAAGCGAGTTCAGTGTCTGCTTATTAACCGAGTAGAAGTGGGTGGGGGTTAGCGAGTTACCCTGATCATCCGGGTCAGCCATTGATAACAAGGCTTCAATCTGGGCATCGGTATAGCCGGCAGCCCGGAGTGAATTAATCCTGCCATCATTCAAGGTAACGGTTTTGGGGTTTTCTCCAGATTCGCTACTGGAAGAATCCACACCGCCAATGGAGGTACTCATGAGTGACTCCCTGTCATTTTGAATATCCGTTAAGTCGCTTCTTTAACTTTAGGTTATGAAACAACGTTCTTGCCAATTACACATTGGTCGATTTCTTTTTATAAAAAGAAATTCAGAAAATCATTTATATATAAAATTACGACAATGACTTTTAGCTCGGTTTTTTACTACTTAATAATGCCGTTTATCCGCTTATTCTGGTAACTCATCATCCAAATCATCTTTTGGAGCGGACATCGGAGTTTTTACAGATAAAGGGACTGATTCAGCATCAGGACCGGCTTTATCTCCAAACATCATTCTACCTTTTCTATAAGCTTTTGCCGCCCGGACAAACTCAACCAACAGATCAAAAAACTCAACTCCCTTCATATCTTTATTAGCAAAATTTTCCAGTCGTCTGCGCGTATCACCAATGCTCAGTGGTGAAGCATTTGGATCAGGGGAAAGCTTTGGGTCAGCGAATTGCATATAAACTGTATTCGTCAATTGTTCAATAAACGCATCTGTAGGCTCTATTAAATCCATCAGCTGATTCGTTTGCTTTTCAACCTCAGACAGCCTGGCATATTGAAAAATATCAGAACCTTTGCTGTCTCTATGGTCCTTAATATGGCGAAACTGGTCGATAAGGCCTACTGCAGCAGTCGATACCTTTTCTAAGGTTTCTCTATCAACTTTTCTGTCCGGTTCCTGAGAGTTCTTCTTCCATTGTTCTGGAGCATGAACCTTACTTGAGAATGGACTGAAGTTTTCGTTGATCAATTGTGTGAATTTTTCAAGATTTGTTGCAAGATCGTTGGTATTTTCTCCCTCCACCGTTTGCGTTGCCGCATTGGAGGCCCTGCCTCCTGTGACAGGTGGCTCACTTCTGCCATTACTGACAGGGGGTCGCCGTGATTCTGTTATCGTCTGCCTGTCATCCCTGCCACCGGGACCTGGGTGTGGGCTTGAGCCAGATTCAGTTCTGGTGGTTGATGTCTCTGGGTCAGTCTGTGTTCTGTCTTCCGGAGAATTCTGTGAACTCTGTTGACTCTGTGAATTCTGTGGATTTTGTGGACTCTGTGGATTTTGTGGATTCTGGTTCTGACCACTATTACTCTGTGATGGATTCTGCGGTTTACTAAGATTATACGCTGTTACCCCCAAAGCCACGCCCAGAAAAGCCAGGGCACAAATTGCAAAAAACATCGCTGCATAAGGTTGTCCTACCATGAGAGTGATAAGAAAAATGGCGCTGCAAATCACAAATCCAGCCCATAGCGGGTTATTTTTGACCACATTCAACAATTTGTTAATTGCACCCAATACTCGCTGAAATAGCTTTTTGCTGGTTTTATCCCCCCCTCCTTCAATAGTGACTGAACCACCACTCCTAACGGTTGGATCATCATCAAGACCACCGCCTTCGATCGAAACGCTGGCAACGTCCGATTCATCATCCATCGATGACGTTTTACTATGAGCCGCAAGCGGTTTAATACGAGCCGGAAGCTTACTTTCAGAATGCTCAGGATTTCTGTTTTCTCTGACAATCTGTCCCACTGCTGTGCCAAATTCAGGCCCAAACAACCTGCTGGAATCATGCCTGGGCAACATTTCATGTGTCCTGACATTACGAGGCTCTTCTGCAAGCTCAGTGGTTACCGACATAATTTCATCTTCGTCAACCGGTGATAAGATTGTTTCATGGTGTTCAGGTTCTAATGGATCACAATACAAACCCTTTTCAACACGGGAATCATGAGTCGATGGAAATGAACGTGACCCTTCATTATTGGGCAGTGTATTATCAGCAGATGCTCTTTCAGGCAAATCAGGTGCCGATAATCTCGCTTCAGTAGAATCAAGGTTTGGCCCCGGACCATCTTCAGCATCATCAGGAACTGGATTTAAAGATGGCAATGAGTCCTGTTGAGGTTTAACCGTTCTCTCCCCCGGAGGGTGAACTACAGAATCATGCGCTTTTTCACCTCGAACAGAAGGATCTCCTTTGCCCACTTTGGAGGCCGTCACTTTACGAGAGCCATAAGGAGTAACCATAGTCCCCTCTTTTCCTGACTCAGACTCTGAGGACGAACCATCAATTGGTGATGACGGATGACGGCCCGTAGGAGGAGAAATTGTGCTGCCCATGCAAATTCCTTTTCAAAAATATCCAATCTATAAAGAAAAAGTCTAGCTGATGAATGAAAAGCAAAATTAATAAACAAAGGGAATTAAAAAAATTTATTAATTAAAAATATAAATTAAAGTAATAACCCTGAAAGCAGGTATTTCATGGAATGAATCAAGATAATCAATGAATCGTCCGGGTTGGCAAGTCAATTATGCAGAATCGACCGGGCGTTCATAAAATTCGAGAACTGCAGACATCAAATCTTTGGGACTGAGTATGCCCACCAGGTTTCCATCTTCAACAACTGGAACACGGTAAGCCTTATCGGTCATAAATCGCTGATACACAGTGATAATATCTTCTTGTGGGGCAGCGGTGACCACTTGAATGGTCATATAATCACGCACCAATCCCGCATCCTGGGAAAAATAGCTGCCATTCAATGTCCCTTCGAGGCAGTCTGATTCTGAAAGAATCCCGATAAGCGTACCTTCATTGTCGACTACCGGTGCTGCCGTAATATTGTGTTGCAGCAGAATACGGATGGCTTCAGCAACTTGAATATCCGGAGAAACGGTAACAACTTTGGGGGTCATGCAATCTTCAACAGTGATCGATCTCACAATCACCTCCTTTGGCTTATGAATCCAGCTCACGCCAGCGACTGACAATGAATTAATTTTAGCTCTCAATCAAGCAGATAGCTGAGCATAAGCAGCCGGAAATATGCAATGCCAGCAAGCCAGGCCCAGATGCACTCCCGGGTTCCCGGGCGGGATACCCCTTACAAGTGGAAAAGAGCGTAACAAACTCTATATAATACGCGGCAATTTCAAACTGACCTCACACAGAGATTGACTGTCAATGAGCTATTCATCTGTTCCTGCTGGCAAAAGTCTGCCAGAAGACATCTACGTCATTATCGAAATCCCTGCCAATGCTTCGCCAATTAAGTACGAAGTTGACAAGGATATGGATGCCATTCTGGTTGACCGCTTTATGGCAACCCCAATGTTCTACCCAGCCAACTACGGTTACATCAACCAGACCCTGGCTGACGATGGCGACCCTCTGGACGTTCTGGTGGTGACACCCTACCCGGTTATCCCGGGCTCAGTTATTCGCTGCCGTCCTGTCGGCATGCTGAACATGTCTGACGAAAGTGGCCGTGACGAGAAGCTGATTGCCGTTCCTCACGACAAACTCTCCACGCTCTACAAAGACGTAAAAGAATACACAGATCTGCCAGCCCTGCTGCTCCAGCAGATTGAACACTTCTTTGAAAACTATAAAGATCTTGAGCCTGGCAAGTGGGTCAAGATTGATGGCTGGGAAGGTTCCGAAGCGGCCCTGGAAGTCATCAAAAAGTCTGCCGCCAACTATAAAGGCTGACTTTCCTTATGGCTCAGGTTTCGACCTGAGCTTTTCCACTCATTTCTGCTGTTTTCTTTTCTCTGTAAGCCCCTCTCTACTTGCATCTCTGATATATCACTGCACAATACATAGTATTCACCATTATAAACAGCTGCTTATATGCCAAAATGCCAACTCCGCCTGCTCTGGCCCCTTTTCCTGAGTCTGGTAATCTCAATATCTGCTCAGGCCAATCTGAGCCAGTTATTCGGGGCAGAACCCAGAAAAAACCAGGGTTTTCTTCCAGTCGAAGAAGCCTTTCAATTCACCGGGCAAATTGAGCAGGGTTCGGCGATCATTAATGTTGCTGTAAAACCAGAGCACTACCTTTATAAGCACCGTTTCACCTTTACGCCGGTAACCGATATCTCAACACTGGGTGCAGCTGACTATCCTGCCGGTGAAGCGATTTTTGACCCTTATTACAACAAAGAACTGGAAGTATTCAGTGAAAACCTGGTTATCAAAGTTCCTGCCAACCATTCAGGCAACCTGCCGGAACTGGAAATCGGCTTCCAGGGCTGTGCCAGGGCTGGACTGTGTTATCCACCCCATAAAGTTGTTATTCCATTGGTGATTACCCAAGTCAATGATTCGCCCGTTTCAGCCAGTGTTACCCTTATGGCGGTATCAGACTCCGGGAACGCCTTCCAGCAGCAGCTGGAACAGAACAGTCTGCCGATTGCGCTACTCCTTTTTGTCCTCGCGGGTATTGGCCTTAGCCTTACGCCCTGTGTCCTGCCCATGTTCCCGATACTGTCCAGCCTGATACTGGGAACCAGGGCACAGACCAAAACCCGGACCATTGCCCTGACGATGACCTATATACTCACCATGTCAGCCATCTTTGCCATTGCCGGTACATTAATGGGGCTGTTTGGTGCCAGTCTGAACCTTCAGGCAAAACTCCAATCCCCATGGCTGCTGATCCCTGTGGCAATACTCTTTGCGCTGCTGGCCCTGAGTATGTTTGGCCTTTACGAGTTACAGCTGCCCGCCCGGGTTCGGGACAAACTCAGTGGCAGCCAGCAAAATTCAGGCAGCTTGTCGGGGGCTGCCGTGATGGGGTTATTGTCTGCGCTGGTGGTTTCCCCGTGTGTCTCGGCACCCCTGGCCGGTGCACTGATCTATATCAGCTCAACCGGTGATGCCCTGTTTGGTGGGCTGACACTGTTTGCCCTGGGTCTGGGCATGGGCATTCCCTTATTTGTCCTGGCGTTAGGCGGAAGGCACTTGCTGCCAAGGTCCGGGGCCTGGATGAACGGTGTTCGCTCATTCTTTGGCGTATTACTTCTGGGCGTCGCCATCTGGATGCTGGGACGGGTTATCGCTCCATCAGTCACGCTCTTCCTGTGGGGTGCTTTGCTAATTGGCAGCGCCGTATTCCTGGGCGCTCTTCACACCAATCTGAAAGAAGCGCACCAGATGTTCCGACAGACCGTCGGCATACTCTGTCTGATCTATGGAACCTGCCTGATTATTGGTGCCGCCATGGGCAATAGTGACCCATTGAATCCGTTATTGGGTAAAAGCAGCACTGCAATAGAAAGCACCACTGAACAGACAGAGAGTTCCCGCTTCAAGACCGTAACAACAGTGAATGAACTGAATAACCTGCTGGCAGACGCAGCCCTGAACAACCAGCCAGCCCTGGTGGATTTCTATGCTGACTGGTGCATATCCTGCAAAATCATTGAGCGGACCGTGTTCCCAGACCCGCTGGTCACTGATCAGTTGGCCAGAATAGCCCTGATCAAGCTGGATATCACCGATAATACGCTGGAACACCAGCAGTTCCTCAACCAGCATCAACTGTTCGGACCTCCCGCCATGCTGTTTTTTGATGCCAGTGGGAGTGAGTTGCCTGCACTAAAATCCCAGGGTGAAATCACCGCCTTGCAGCTGCATCAAAAGCTGACAAAACTGCTGATAGCCTCCGGAACAACTACAGATGTCTGAACTTGTCTGAAACGGGCATGAAATGCTTCGTAACTGTCGTTAACCTCCTGTAACACGCACAAACTGGACGCACTCTTGACAATGGGGCAAAATGCCAGATCAATAACGATTGCGATGTATTTCAAAGGTCAACTGCGTAGCCAGGTTAACCAAAGTAGGCTGACTACTGAAGCTTTCTCATTGGTCAGGGTCGCAACGGTGACCATTGGGGTCTTAAGAGGATAAACATGGCCGACATTCTTGTGCTCAATGGTCCAAACCTGAATCTGCTTGGCACTCGAGAGCCCGGTGTTTACGGTGCAACCACGCTTGAACAGATCTGCCAGAACCTTGTCCAGCTGGCTACTGATGCAGGCCTCAAGCTGGAAAGCTTTCAAAGCAATGCGGAACATCTACTGATAGATCGTATTCATCAGTCAGGCAAGGATGGCGTACGCTTTATCATCATCAACCCGGCCGCTTTCACTCACACCAGTGTGGCACTGCGGGACGCACTGCTTGGGGTTGCTATTCCATTTATTGAAGTACACCTTTCGAACATTCATTGCAGGGAGCCGTTCCGTCATCACTCCTATTTCAGTGACGTTGCTGAAGGGGTTATTGCCGGACTGGGACCTAAAGGCTACGAAATGGCACTGTCTGCCGCAGTTGACAGACTTGCCAGACAGCCGGAGCCATAAGAACGCGAACCATTTTTTCAGAACGCGGCACCAACACAGGACAACGTTCTGATTTACGTTAATCACAGTGCAACTGCCTTACCCCCTTTTAAACAGTGGCACTGTCAGGCAAAAACTGACCACCGGGGATCCTGCACTCGCCAAGTAGAGTGTTCGATTTTTCGCAAAATCAACCAGACTGGCCAGCCAGTGCTGCCAGTACAAGCATTTGAGACTGACAATGGATATCAGAAAAGTAAAAAAGCTCATTGAGCTGCTGGAAGAATCAGGTATTGATGAGCTCGAAATCCATGAGGGTGAAGAGTCCGTTCGTATCAGCCGTTACTCGAAAAATGCACCTGTAGCCGCCGCCCCCATTGCCTACCCGGCTGCTGCAACAGCCACGGCTCCTGCTGCTGCCCCCGCTGCCACTGAAGCAGCTGCACCTGTTATTGCTGAGCCTGTCGTTTCGGGCCATCAGGTCAAGTCTCCCATGGTTGGTACTTTCTACGGTGCTCCGTCACCGGATGCGCCTGACTTCGCCAAAGTCGGCCAGCAGGTTAAGGAAGGTGATGTACTCTGCATTGTTGAAGCCATGAAGATGATGAACCAGATCAAGGCGGACAAATCCGGCACTATTGATGCCGTTCTGGTCGAGAATGGTCAGCCTGTTGAGTTCGACCAGCCCCTGTTCACTATTGTCTGATAATCGCCTGAGAATCGCGTTATGCTCGATAAAGTCGTAATAGCCAACCGGGGCGAAATTGCTCTCAGAATATTAAGGGCCTGCAAAGAGCTGGGCATCAAGACCGTTGCGGTTCACTCCAAGGCCGATGCTGACCTTATGCATCTGCACCTGGCGGATGAGTCCGTCTGTATCGGTCCAAACAACCCGGCAGACAGCTATCTCAATATTCCTGCCATCATCAGTGCCGCCGAGGTGACTCACGCCACCGCAATTCACCCGGGTTACGGCTTCCTGTCCGAAAATGCAGATTTTGCTGAACAGGTAGAACGCAGTGGCTTTACCTTTATCGGGCCTTCCGCCGACGTTATCCGCCTGATGGGGGACAAAGTCTCAGCAATCGAAGCCATGCAGAAAGCCGGTGTTCCCACGGTTCCTGGCTCTAATGGCTCTCTCACTGACGATCACAGCCGCACCATGGCTATTGCCCGGGATATTGGTTATCCGGTGATCATCAAGGCTGCCGGCGGTGGCGGTGGCCGCGGCATGCGCGTGGTCTACAACGAAGAAGACCTGATCAGCTCCGTCGCCCTGACCAAATCAGAAGCCGGTGCGGCATTCAACAATGATACGGTTTACCTGGAGAAATTCCTGCAAAACCCACGTCATGTGGAGTTCCAGGTGCTGGCCGATGGCCAGGGTAACGCCATCCATCTGGGTGACCGCGACTGCTCTTTGCAACGTCGTCATCAGAAGGTTATTGAAGAAGCGCCTGCGCCCGGCATTCCGGAAGAGAAGCGCCAGGAAGTGGCCAGCGCCTGTACCCGTGCCTGTATTGAGCTGGGCTACAAAGGTGCTGGAACCTTTGAATTCCTGTATGAAAACGGTGAGTTCTATTTCATCGAAATGAACACCCGGGTTCAGGTTGAGCACCCGGTGACCGAACTAATCAGCGGCATTGATATTGTCAAAGAGCAGCTGAGAATTGCCAGCGGCCTGCCTCTGAGCGTTGGTCAGGACGATATCGAACTCAAAGGCCACGCCTTCGAATGTCGAATCAACGCCGAAGACCCAAAAACCTTTATGCCATCACCAGGCAAGGTTTTGCAGTTCCATGCACCGGGCGGCAATGGTGTTCGCGTGGACAGCCATCTGTACAACGGTTACAGCGTTCCTCCTTACTATGATTCCCTGATCGCCAAGATCATCAGTTATGGTCCGGATCGTGAAACGGCCCTTATCCGGATGAAGAACGCACTCGATGAAACCGTTATTGAAGGGATTAAAACCAATATTCCTCTTCATCAGGCGTTGGTGACTGATACTCACTTCAAGGAAGGTGGTGTCAGTATTCACTATCTGGAAAAGAAACTGGCTGAGTGATTTCCCGTTTTTTTACTCTTTGGCAAGGCCGTCTCCCAAAGGAGATGGCCTTTCTTTTTATTGGGCGATCAGCCAGCAAATGTTTATGAAATACCAGTGCTCAGCTACAATAAGTCGCCTATGTTCCATGAATTTCTTTCCTGAAGAACAGGTGGGAATTCTTATTGCTTTTCATTCTGGGTAACACAATGTCTTGGATTCAAGTCAGACTGGACACAACTTCTGACCATGCTGAAATTCTGGAAGACCTGCTTCTGGAAGCCGGTGCCTGTGCGGTCACCCTGCAGGATGCAAAAGATCAACCGGTCTATGAACCAGAGCTGGGTACCACACCGCTGTGGAATAACACCGTTGTTGTTGGCTTGTTTGATGCCCAGACCCGCACCGATGATGTCATACCCTTTCTCAAAGAACATGCCGGACTGAACCCTTTCCCTGATCACAAGGTCGAACTGGTGGAAGATAAAGACTGGGAACGGGAGTGGATGACCCACTTCCACCCCATGCAGTTTGGTGACCGCCTGTGGGTTTGCCCCAGCTGGAAAGACGTTCCCGATCCTGAGGCTGTTAACCTGATGCTGGACCCGGGCCTGGCCTTCGGCACCGGGACGCACCCCACCACAGCACTCTGCCTGCGTTGGCTGGATCAGCAGAATAACCTGACTGGCAAAACAGTTATCGACTATGGTTGTGGTTCTGGCATCCTTGCTATTGCAGCACTCCTTCTGGGTGCACAATCCGCAGTCGGTGTTGACCTGGATCCGCAGGCACTGGAAGCCACTATCGAGAATGCTAAACGGAATAACATTCCGGTGGATAAACTGGAAGTTTTTCTGCCCGATGATGAACCAGCGGATCAGGCTGATATAGTACTGGCCAACATTCTTGCTGGCCCTTTGACTCAACTGGCTCCCAAACTGGCCAGTCTGACCAGGGAAGGCGGTTCCATTGCTCTGTCCGGTATTCTGGCTGAGCAGGCGGATGAAATAATTCAAACCTATGAACAGTGGTTTGCCATGGATACAGCAGTCACCTTTGATGGCTGGGCCATGCTTTCTGGTAAGCGACGTTCATAAGCTGGCATTGATGTGATGCAGGTATGACAGAACTTGTTACTCCCCGGGTTTCAATAGAAACAAAAGTACCTGCATTATCAATTAGACTGGATTCAGTACGGGGGCTCTGGTCTAATAAAAAATGCTGCTTCAAGATCAGGTAAACAGTCAACATGACGCCGTCAAGTGTCACTTGCCCCCACTGCCAGACCATATTCCGCATTACCCATGCCCAGCTTAAGGCTGCCTGGGGTTCGGTGCGTTGCGGTTCATGCCTTCAGGTTTTTAATGCCATAGACCAGCTACCGCGCCTGAAAGAACAAGAAAAGGCGGCATTCAACACCCCCACTGAAAACGTTGAAATATCCCCCTCTGTCCACCGGGAAGAACCCCAGACACCCACTCAAACCAGAAAAAAGCTGCGGGAAACACTGGTCGTCCAACAGCAAAAACCGGTTAAAAAACCGGATTCAACACAACCGGAAACGTCCAGAAGCAAAGACCTTGACCCTTCCATAAAGGCAAAGGTTGCCACTGCGCCCATCCAATATGATGGCTACCACCAGCAAAGCATCGAAACCCTGATTCACGAACTGGACCAGCGAGAAACCGAAGAAACCATTAACGAACAACAGCTCCGCAGGAAAAGAACCTACTGGGGTGTTGCGGCCTGCAGCCTGCTGGTGTTGCTGACACTGCAATTTGCCTGGTTCAACCGCAGTACACTGTCACTGAACCCTGCCCTGCGACCGGCTTATGCCATGACCTGCAATCTGCTTTCCTGCACACTTCCCCCTATGGTCAACCTCAATGCCATTAAAAGCGTTGATCTTGTGGTACGCAGCCATCCTGATCAAGACAACGCCCTGCAGGTAGATGCTGTCATCATTAATGAAGCCAGGCACCCACAACCGTTTCCAGACTTAAAGCTGACCTTTACCGATATCAACGGCCGACTGGTGGCTAACCGCACCTTTACCCCATCGGAATACCTCGGTGGCGAGCTGGCCGGCTCAGACGAAATGCCTAAAGCACAACCTATCCGCTTGGGACTGGAAATTGTCGACCCGGGTGAACAGGCAGTGAGCTATCAGCTGACCTTCAGTGAAAACAAAACGGTACGGTTGAATTAGTACATGGTTTCAATGAGTTTGACGTGTACAATCTCCGCTCACCCTGAGCGGAGTCGAAGGGTGCCTGGCACGATCTATCAGAGTCCGAAGTTTCCGTGAAACTGTTAAAACAACAAAGGCACAGAGACACAAAGAAAACTTCTAATCACTTTGTGTCTCTGTGCCTTTGTATTGAAAAAGGTTTTATTGATATTGCCTGACTATACGCTGGGCAGTGTGTGGATAAATTTTTACCAGTTTCTGATAACTGTTATCCAGCTCTGCCTGCAGCTGATCACTCAACCAGCCCCGGTAGTGAAAACTGAATAACGCGCCGTTTTCCAGAACACGTGACTCCCATGGGCCAAGCTGGCTGGCTCGAAGTAATGCCGCTTCAAATTCAGAATCAATCAGTGAATATTGTGAGCGGGCATGGGCATAGTCACTCCAGCTGTATGGCCATGCAGGTCTTAAAGCAATGGCTTTCTGCCAGATTTCCAGCTCCGAATTATTCTCTATATCGATACCGGAAAGCCTGCCCCGTTCAAGCACTCGTGCCTTCAAAACATACAGTGCCGGATTATCCGGCATTTGCCGTATGGCGCTTTCCACACCATTGATCGCAATGTCCAATTCAGAAGCTTCCACCACAAAACTGTTACTGGCTTCGGTCTCCTGCTGCCAATGATCCAGAAAGAGTTCCGTCTGGTAACGCCCGACCTCGGAGCGCAACAAGGTCAAGGCCTGATAAATCACCAGACACAATCCCAGTGCAATCGGCAGCATCAATACACCACGAGGCCGGGATAACGAACTTTTCATGAGGCTCCACCAAAAAGACAATGCGTTAACTTCTTGGGATTACCCATTGTCAGCAATGAACACTGATCACTGCCAACCCAATGATTTAATGTCTCAGCCGCAAGCGCCATGGCTGGTGGTCGCCGAACCGGGTGATGAGCATCCGAAGCCACAAACTGCACCAGCCCACGATCCACAAACCAGCGGGCAGTAGCTTCTGCCCTCTCACCAAACAGAGAGGCGACCGAACCCGCTGTCAACTGCAACAATGCTCCACGCTCGACAAACGGCAATACACGCTCAGGGTACGACATCAGTTCTTTATTTCGCTCAGGGTGGGCAATCACTGCCCTTATCTCCCTTTTATAAAGCCAGTCCAGCATCTGCTCCATCCCCACGGGAATTCGTTGATGGGGCATTTCCAGTAACAGACACTGGAAACCATCCCATTGACCAATCATCGGGATTTCATTCCTGCGTAACTGAAACATCATTTCATCGCTGAAACGCACCTCTGCTGCCATCGCCAGCTGAATCGAAAACCCCGCTGCCCTGGCGTGCTTTTTAAGGCCTTCGAATATCGGACCAATGGAACCCAAATCATTATCAAACCGGCCAGGGTGCATATGGGGTGTGCACACCAGCTTCCGGATGCCATCCGCCTGGGCCAGTGCCAGCATGGCCAGTGCCTGCTCCAGACTTTCAGCCCCATCATCAATACCGGGAATTATATGGTTATGGATATCAATCATTTAATTAGATCAATCATTAAGTAACAGGCAGACCGAATAGTCAGCGCCGAAACATCAATCGACGAATCAGCAAGGTCAGCAAGTACGCTGGAACAAGCAACATAGCTCCGGTCAGAAACAACGCAACAGGCACAGGAGCATGAAAATAGGTAAACACAAAGGCAATACTGCTCACAGCATCCACAATACTCAGGCTCAATGGCACATTATCTGGCCCGGAAAGGGTATTAATCAGCAGAACTTCAGCGGCCAGAATCACCATAATCAGGGGAATTTCCCACCCTGGCACCCACTTTTTCAAGAGTCTACATCCTCAAATAACAGAATATTGGCAATCCACAGGAGCCTCCCCGAGGCCAGAAGATAACCTGTCGTTAAACCGTCAACCGTGCTCATTAAAAAGGCTCAATCTATCGTCAACAGCTACAAATATAAAGAGAAGGATTCAGTTGTGCAGTACCTTCATGGAGGAAGTAATGTTGTTTTCCGCCCGATTTTCAGGCTTGGCCTTTTTTACAATTCTGGCAATTGTAATCATACCCGATACACCACCGGTAACCGCTGCCCCCCCAAAAAATCAACATGAGTGTCAAACCGGTGACCGTTACCTCTTTGGTCTGCAGGAAAGGGTTGATCAGATCGATGAATTTCCCACTCAGATCAATGCATTGATTGACTCCGGCTCAACCCTCTCTTCCATGGATGCCAGAGACATCAAAATCAGGAGGCACACAAACGGCTCCCTCTGGGTTCACTTTAAAGTCCCTATCACCAGGGACAAACGTAAACTGATAAAAATGGCCAAGCCACTTAAGCGTTTCGCCCGAGTGCAGACCCATCATGGCACCCCACAAAAACGTCCGGTAATTGAAGCAAACATACGTCTTGGCCCGGTCGACACCCGAACCGACTTTAGCCTGACCTCCCGTTCACGGTTTAAAAATCAGATTCTGCTCGGTACCAACACCCTGAAGAACCTGGCAATCATCGATACATCGAGGGAATTTCTTCTGAAAAACAACTGCCAGCAGGTCAGCCGTTACCCTTGATGCCAGCCGACCTGCGAATGCCGGAGGGCAGGTTTCTGGCAAGAACAGCCAGCGCCATCAGGGCCACAAAATATGCCGCATTGGCCGGAATCTGGAGATTAAAGTCCACGGATGAATGGATTACAATCGCCAACATCCCCATAAACGACGAGAACCCCATACCAATCATCAGTCGGCTGCGACGCAGCTTCATCGCCTGAACCGCCTGCCAGGATGACCAGACCACCATCAACGCTAATATCAGAAATACTGGAACGCCAAACTCCAGGGGAAACTGTAGAAAATCATTATGGGCGAGATCATAAAAGCCTTTCCAGCTACCATCGTGATAAGCAGGCAGTGCTGTATAAAAGCTACCTGCACCAGAGCCTGTCAGTGAATAATCACTGATTGCTCCCAAAGTAACCTCAGACACATTGGGACGGGTCTCCCGCTCCAGAGAGGTTTGCTCAATACGCTCCATCACCTTTTCAAGGCCAAACCACTGGCTGAGAATAGCCGTATCAATCAACAGCAGGCTGACAAAAAGAACGATCATCCCACGGCTGAGCTGTTTACGACAGATAACGAACAGAAGTCCGGTCACCAGCAAACTGGAAAAAAAAGCAGTATTTCCCATGCGGGAACGGGAAAGCACCAGGCCAATCACCATAATGGCCAACCCGGTACGTAGTATGACCTTGTTACTCATCAGCATGTGCAGAGTCTCGCGAAGCCACTCCTGCCAGCTGCCCGCTTTTCTATCGTTCAACTGGGCAATCAGTAATCCCATACCAAAGGCCAGCGTCATCTCCATACACCCGGCAAAACTGTTCCTGTTAACATAAGTGCCGGTAGCAACACCAAAGTAAGATGGCTTCTCACCGAACAGCAGCACTTCTGCCCCTGACAGCGTACTCAGCGAACCAAACACAGCCTGAAAAATTCCGGAGACCACAAAGGCCCAGGCAAACCAGCGTAATTTATCAGGCCGGTCCACCAGCAGCAGACAGAGACAAAAAAACAGGTAGTAGGCCATGGTCAACAGAGCACTGACCATCGTATCGTGAGGAGAAATCGACAGCGTCATCCACTGGGGTGTTACCAGCCCCAGCGTCTCTGCAGCAGAGGAATGAAGGTTCCATGAGAAAGGAGAAAGCAGCTGGACCCACGCAGCCGACATGGGCAACTGTTGGACAAACAACCAGCCAATAACGCCAGTAAAACCGGCATGCAACCATTTTACCTGACGGAAAGACGCTGTGGTTTCCAGCCGGTTAAGGGCATAGCCCAATACCCAGAATAGACTGAGTACAGCAATCAGCAATATCAGAATCGCCCGCGCCCATGGTGGATTACTGCCCATCGGCAGGGGCAACCAGAAAACGATGGCCAGCAAAGGCCAGAACAAACACTGCCTATACGTCATTGTTATTTTATGCTTAAACCATGAAAAAGCGTTGAACCACTAAGTAATAGCCATGATAAATACTCTTGTATTATTGGCTTTTTCGCCCTACTTACTGTTAACTCTTCTCTCAAACCTCACACCTTGCCAACCACTACTAAACTTCCTAACCATCAACTAAGTAGTTAACCAATGGAGCGCAGATTCTATTTCAGGCAACGCCTCCACAAACGCTGTGGTTCGCTTAACAGACAGATCAGCTATTTCAGACCACAACTTTGTATCCAGCAAGAGGCATGTTCTTGGGGTTCAAAAAAATCTTTTAATAAGCATTAGGGTTCATAAAACCTTTAAAAACCGTACTGATAACGATCCTGATATCCAGCCACAGAGACCAGTTATTGATGTATTCCAGGTCACACTCCACCCGGCGCTGCATCTTATCCAGCGTATCGGTCTCACCACGAAAGCCCCGTACCTGAGCCAGCCCGGTAATCCCCGGCTTTACCTTATGGCGCTTCATATAAGACTCTACCAGATCCTTGTAATACTCGTTATGAGCCAACGCGTGGGGCCTTGGGCCAACAATGGACATCCGTCCCTGCAGTACATTAATAAACTGGGGTAGCTCATCCAGACTGGTACGGCGAATAAAAGCACCCACCTTTGTCACCCGCTGGTCACCTTTAGTGGCCTGGGTCACCTTACCTTCACCTTCCTGATGCACCTTCATACTCCGGAACTTATACACCTTCACCTGCTTGCCTGAGGTGCCGTGGCGGTATTGCTTAAAAAACACCGGCCCCGGAGACGAGAGTTTCACGGCAATGGCAACAGCAATCATCACCGGCGAAATCAACAGCAGAATCAGGCTGCCAATCACAATATCAAACACTCGCTTAGTAATAGTGTTAATGCTATCCATAGGTGAACAGCTGATATCCAGGACAAGAAAATCCCCGATTTTGGTAATATTGTGGTTCATGAGTGGCAGATCCTGCAGCCCCGGCATATAGCGGATATTGGTGGTACTATGGCGCAGGGTAAACATCACGGGCTGAAGAATAGGGCTCTTGGTAAAAGGAATGCAGAGCCAACATTCATCAAAGGCCTGATTGCTGGCAAGGAACTGTTCCAGTTCTGCCAGCGCCTGCTCATTGTTATGGTGCTCAATCACATGCTGCAGGCGGTAACCATAGGCATTGTCCTGGGAGAAGTATGCCCGCATGGCCTCAAAATTACGGCCATCACCAATCACCAGTACATGGCGGGTATTGCGTCCATGGCTGCGGAAGGACCTTAACAGCTGGTAAAGGCCATACCGGATACCCAGTGCCATGGGGATCGCCATGCCAATCCAGGTTCCGAGCCAGAGGCGGGAGTATTTCTCAGTAGTTTTAGTCATCACCATAAAGACAATCATCACCATAAACGACAGAGACCAGGCAATAAACACCTTGGTCAGTCGCTCACTGATTCGGCGACCCCGCCAGGGTGCATACACTTCGCACAGGAACGAGAGCACTACCACCAGCAATGCCTGCATATACATCACATTGTGATAATGAGTGGCGTGATCCCCAAACCGCACCCATTCCGACAGCTCAGCACAGGCAAAGGCGATGGTTACATCGATAAAAACCAGAACAATAAGAGGCAGCCGTGATCGGCCCGACAACAATGAGGTAGGCATCTACATAAAATCCATTTTGTTTTGGAGACACAAAAACAAGAAGAACAAAGGCAAAGCTAAGTTTTTTCTCTTTCCCTTCCTTTTACGACTGCCATGTATGGAGGAGAGGGAGTGTCGATTCTTCAGGAGCAATCATCGCCCCTGTGGAGCTGTGTGGTTCAAGAACTTTTAATCATCCGCCAGTGAGAAACCATAAACGGCAAAGCAGCCAGCAACAAACCGGTACAGGTTACGAGAAAATCCAGCGGGTTATAATTCCGAAGTGGAAACACCACCTGCAAACTTTCATCAAGAGCGCAGCCAATAATCAACAGCAATAACAACCTGCCCCAGTGCCAGGACCTTGGGCAAGCCAAATGAGCCAGTACAGAAAGAATAAAGGCCATGACAAAATGCATTTGCAGATTGCCACCCAGAAAATGCTCAATACTGCCCCAGGCCCAGTGGCCATAGCCGAGGCTTTTACTGACCGAAAGCATCACCAGAAAGACCAGCCAGCCAATCGCTAAAATCCGTACCAAATCTTGAGTCCTTTTTGAACCACAGAGGGCACAAAGAACACAGAGAAAGAAACACCTTTTCCTCAGTGCTCTTGTCCTTTGCCGTAAAAAATATTCTGCTTAACGATTTTTCATACCTGAGGATGGCGCAAAATATTTTCACGTGCCATGGGCATTTGTGGTTCCAAATCATTGCCGAATCAAACTCAACAACTCAGCCGTTTTATCTTTCATCAACGCCACATCCCCCCGGCTTTCCACATTCAACCGAATCACCGGCTCGGTATTGGAAAGTCGCAGGTTAAAACGCCATTGCCCCATATCCAGTGAGATACCATCGGTATGATCCACAGCTAACGCATCCTGTTGATAAATCGAAAGAATCCTATCAATAGCCACCTGTGGGTTAGCCAATTTGCTGTTGATCTCTCCAGAGGATGGAAACAGGGCAAGCCGTTCGGCCACCAACTCAGAAAGCTTCTTGCCCTTATGGGACATTAACTCCGCCACCAGTAGCCACGGAATCATCCCTGAATCGCAATAGGCAAAGTCACGGAAATAGTGATGGGCACTCATCTCACCACCATACACCGCATCCTCTTTACGCATGCGCTCCTTGATAAAAGCATGGCCGGTTTTACAGAGCACCGGCACACCACCGGCAGTCGAAACCTGGTCAATAGTATTCCAGGTCAATCGAGGGTCATGGATAACTTTCGCACCAGGATAGTGCGCCAGGAACGCCTCGCCCAAGAGCCCAACAATATAATAACCCTCAATGAACTGACCTTTCTCATCAAACAGGAAGCAGCGGTCAAAATCACCATCCCAGGCAATGCCCATATCTGCATGATGCTCAAGTACCGCATCCACCGTTGACTGTCGACAGTCGTGTAATAGTGGGTTGGGAATTCCATGGGGAAAGTTACCATCCGGTTCATGGTGAACCTTCACAAACTCCACCAGTACACCGGCTTCCTTAAACCGTTCCTCAATGGCATCAATCACATGCCCGGCAGCCCCATTACCGGCATTTACCACCAGTTTCAGTGGCTTTAATTCACCAGGTTTGATATACCCCAGAATATGATTCACATAAGGGACAAGGTTGCTGATCTTCCGATAAGAGGCAAATGGGATGTCCGGGGAACCGAGTCTGTTCGATTCCATAAACGCTTCTTCAGCCAGCCGCTGAATCTCCCGCAACCCGGTATCCCCCGAAATCGGCTTACTCTCTTCCCGCACCAGTTTCATGCCGTTATAATCTTTCGGATTATGGCTTGCAGTCACCATAATGCCGCCATCAGCCTTCAAGTTTGATGTGGCAAAGTAAACCTCTTCAGTACCGCACAAGCCGATATCAATCACCTCGGCTCCGCCTGCCCGTAAACCGTCGCTCAGGGCTACTTTTAACTCCGGGGTAGACAGGCGAATATCGCCACCCACAACCATCGTTTTGGGCTTGAGATATTCCGCTGTTGCCCGGCCAATCCGCCAGGCAATATCTTCATTCAATTCATCAGGCATACGGCCACGGATATCGTAGGCCTTAAAACAGTTAAGAGTGCTCATTCTCGACTCCTGGAGTGAAAAACAGTCTATGTCGGCCTACATCTATGGTGGCCTGTGGATTTATACCAATTCCGCCTTCTAAATATGAGATCGAGCAAGTCATTTTGGACAGCTGGGCAAGGCGGAATGACGAGTAATAGCAGGGCTATTGCGAGGAATTCCAACGAAGATCCAGCTGTTCAAAATGGCTGCGCAGTTCATATTTAGAAGGTGGAATTGGTATTACCAATAACCCTGGAGATTGCCGAATTATCCGTAAGCTTTGACAGCAGCATAAATAACGACCCTGCCGACGGCTGAGCGCCGCCTGTGCCACTATATACGACGCCAAAATGGTGACAGCCAGCGACAACCAGTAACTCATCACGCCCTACCATAGGTATCCTCAAACCGCACAATATCATCCTCACCCAGATACCCACCGCTCTGCACCTCAATCAGCTCAAGGTTGAACTTGCCGGGGTTTTTCAGCCGGTGAACAACACCAATAGGAATGTAGGTAGACTGATTTTCAGTCAGTAGAATTTCCTGATCACCATTAGTTATCAGCGCAGTGCCTTTAACCACAATCCAATGCTCGGCACGATGATGGTGCATCTGCAAAGAGAGCTGGGCACCGGGCTTAACGGTAATGCGCTTGACCTGGAAACGGTCACCTGTATCAATGGAGTCGTAAGCCCCCCATGGACGATAAACCTTGCGGTGCAGTTTGACCTCGGAACGGTTTTCCGTTTTCAAACGATCAACGATCTTTTTAACATCCTGCACGCGGTCCTTATGGGCCACAAGGATGGCGTCATCACTTTCGGTGATCACCAGGTCATCAACCCCCACCGTGGCAATCAATTTTTTCTCACTGCGCACATAGGTGTTGCGTGTATCGCGAAGCAATACATCGCCCAGAGTGGAGTTACCCGCATTATCCTTTTCAGAAATATCAGCCAGCGAAGACCAGGAGCCGACATCAGACCACCCGGCATCCAGAGGTACCACCACTGCATCGGTGGTTTTTTCCATCACTGCGTAATCAATGGACTCATCCGGGCAGGCCTTAAAGGCATGCTCGTCCAAACGAACAAAGTCCAGGTCGGCACTTTGTACTTCCATCGCTTTTTGGCAGGCTTCAAGAATATCCGGACGAAACTGGTTCAATTCTTCCAAATAGCGGGAGGCTTTGAACAAGAACATGCCAGAGTTCCAGTAATAGTCCCCAGAGGCCAGATAACCCTGAGCCGTTTCCAGATCCGGCTTCTCTACAAACTGATCGACTGAGTAGATAGTTGTGAGTGATGGATTATGGGTTGTGGATTCAACGTTTTTACCCGCTATTACCTCTACCCGATTCCCTATTATCTGTTCACCCGCCTTAATATAACCATACCCTGTTTCCGGATGGGCAGGCACAATACCGAAAGTGACCAGTTTCCCATCGCGGGCCGCTGGTAATGCCGCCTCAACAGCCTGATGGAAAGCCTTAACATCGTTAATCACATGATCCGCTGCCAGGACCAGCAGGATTGGATCGTTATCAGTTGTGGGTTGTAAGTTTTGAGCCTTAAGAGATGCCAGAGCGACTGCCGGGGCGGTGTTCCGGCCAGCAGGTTCAAGAATAATCCCTGAGGCTTTGCGGTTCATCTGGCGAAACTGTTCTGCCACAAGGAAACGGTGCTCTTCATTGGCAATCACCAATGGAGCGGCAACAGAGTCCAGCCCATCCAATCGGGATACTGTGTTCTGCAACATAGTCTGTTCGTTGACCAAGGGCAGAAACTGTTTTGGGTATAAAGAACGGGACTGAGGCCAGAGGCGGCTGCCGGAGCCGCCGGACATGATTACGGGTATTAGGTTCATAGTTTTTGTTATGAGCTGTGAGTTATGGTTTTTGTACAGTGGGTTGTGGGTTGTGGGTTGTGGGTTGTGGGTTGTGGGTTGTGAAAAGAATGATTCTTGGGTGTGAGAGGGAACTCATCACTTATAATTCACGACCCATCACTAAAATAATCCTTAGTATGTTGATGGACCTGCTGAGAAGCCAGCAATTCATCAACGGTAAACCAGCGATAATCCTGATGCTGATCAGCTGGAAGATCATTGAGACTAATATCCAGCTCCAATTCATAACCCAACACCACATAATGAGTACTGAAGTTATCACCAAAAAAATTATCCGGGTAGAAATGCTGATAAGGTCCTAAAAACCGGGCTTGAACAAAACTTGCATCACATCCCAGTTCCACTTTAACCAGACGGCGAAAAGCGTTTTCCACCCGTTCGTCTTTCTGAATTCGCCCACCTGGTACAAACCAAAACCCTTGGGCAGGGCTATTACTCCGTAGTCCCAACAGCACTTGCTTCTGGCGATTACGCACAATCAAATCAATGGAGACCAGGGGCGAAGAGGCGACAACTGTTTTGAAAGTTTCGAGTCCAAGCATAGGGTTGTGTTAATGATGAAGTAGGAATAGTTAATGGTTAAAAGTGAACAGCAATTACTTATTAACTCTCAACTCATACCGACCGCAACTGAGCAGCATGTTCAAGGAACCAGCGGTAAGTCATACCCAACCCATCTTGCAAAGAGACCGAAGACTTCCAGCCCATCCGATGCAAACGGGAAACATCCATCAGCTTACGGGGTGTACCATCAGGCTTGGAGGTATCAAACACAATGTCACCCTCAAAACCCACCACCTGCTTCATGGTCTCGGCCAGTTCTCGAATGGTGCAATCCACCCCGGTACCCACATTAACATGGGACATCATGGGTTCGGTATGTTTGCAATAAATGGCCTTATCCAGGTTCATCACATGGAGGCAGGCTGCCGCCATATCATCCACATGAAGAAACTCTCGCATTGGCATACCGGTTCCCCATACGACGACTTCTTTACTTCCCCGCAGCTTTGCTTCATGAAAGCGGCGCATCATGGCCGGGATTACATGGCTGTTTTCGGGATGGAAGTTATCGTTTTCACCATAAAGATTAGTTGGCATTACCGAGCGGTAATCAACGCCGTACTGCCGGTTATAAGATTCACACAGCTTGATACCAGCAATCTTAGCGATGGCATAAGGCTCGTTGGTGGCTTCCAGATGGCCATTAAGCAACTCAGTTTCCACCATAGGCTGCTGTGCTAACTTCGGATAAATACAACTGGACCCCAAAAACAGCAGTTTCTTAACGCCTGCCGCAAAAGCCTGATGGATAATATTGCACTCTATCATCAGGTTTTCATAAATAAACTCAGCCGGGTAAGTGTTATTGGCATGAATACCCCCCACTTTTGCCGCAGCAAGATACACTTGATCAATCGGTGCAGAGTGGAAAAACTCAGCTACAGCACTCTGGCTGGTTAGATCCAGCTCACTGCGACTGCAGGTAATTAAATCAATATCAGCTTGTTCAGACAGCTGACGAATAATAGCCGATCCCACCATGCCTTGGTGGCCAGCAACAAAAACTCTTTTCATAGGAATTATTTGATTGAACGCCCCGGCACAGGCCGGGGTCAATTATGTCTTGAACATGTTAGCCTCGGTTGTGAGTTTTTAGTCATGGGTTATGAATAGAGAAAGTTCTCACCCTCTCAGTTCATACCCCAAAACTTATAACTACTACTCCCGCGACACTTTCACATCGTAGCCATGCTCTTTCAGCAAAGCGTGCTGCTTGGCCTTGGACAGGTCATACTCCACCATTTCTGCCACCATTTCTTCCAGTGTGATCACCGGTTCCCAACCTAGCCTGGCGTTGGCATTGGATGGATCACCCAGCAGGGTTTCAACCTCAGCTGGACGGAAGTAACGGGGATCAACCGCAACCACCTTCTGGCCAAGGGTCAGGGCCGGAGCGTTATCACTGATAATCTTCTCCACATAGGCACACTCATTCACACCGGAGCCTTCCCAGCGCAACTGAATACCAATGGCCTTGGCGGTGAAATCTACAAACTGTCGTACAGAATACTGGACACCGGTAGCGATGACAAAATCTTCCGGGTGTTCTTGTTGCAGCATCAGCCACTGCATCTCTACATAATCACGAGCATGGCCCCAGTCCCGCAGGGCATCCATATTTCCCAGATAGAGGCACTGATCGAGTCCCTGAGCAATATTAGACAGGCCACGGGTAATTTTACGGGTAACAAAGGTTTCACCACGGCGGGGTGACTCATGGTTAAACAAAATGCCATTACAGGCATACATGCCATAGGACTCCCGGTAGTTAACAGTTATCCAGTAGGCGTACATTTTTGCCACGGCATAGGGCGAGCGAGGATAAAACGGTGTAGTTTCCTTTTGGGGAATCTCCTGTACCAAGCCATATAGCTCGGAGGTAGAAGCCTGATAAAAACGAGTCTTTTTCTCCAGCCCTAAAAAGCGGATTGCTTCCAGCAGGCGTAGAGTACCAAGAGCATCAACATCAGCAGTGTATTCCGGTGATTCAAAGGACACCGCTACATGAGACTGTGCTGCGAGGTTATAAACCTCATCCGGCTGTACTTCGCTAATAATTCGAGTAAGGTTTGAGCTGTCACTCAGGTCACCATAATGAAGCTTGAAGTGTTGATTTTCTGTGTGTGGGTCTTCATAGATATGGTCCACACGACCTGTATTAAACAGTGAAGCTCGACGTTTAATGCCATGTACTACATAGCCTTTTTTCAACAGAAATTCGGCAAGATAGGAGCCATCCTGACCAGTTACCCCAGTTATAAGTGCGACTTTTTTTGACATTTATGTATCACCGTATTTTCAAAGTGAGTAGTTATGGCTTTTATGAGTTAAGGGTACTCAGTGGTTTTATGAGAGCTATCATGGGTTGTAGGGATTACAGGGAATAGTTGAAAGTGACATGAAGATAATGAAATTCACAATGATCTGTTCTTTCTGCCCAATCCATGGTTCTGAAAAAAACAAAAAATTCATTTAACTTTTACTGGTAATGATAAAATCCTTACGGAATACCAAAGGCAGAATCTTAAGGCCATCTATAAAATATCGTCTTAATTTACCTTTAGGGTCTTTTATAAAGCGATATAACCATTCCAATGCCAGTTTTTGCATCCATAGCGGGGCTCGTTTCTCCTTGCCAATAAGAAAGTCGATAGAAGCACCAATACAAAATGCTTTACAGGGAAAATCGACTACCTGCTTCAAACGATACGCAAGAATCTCCTGCCGTGGCGAACCCACTGCCAGAAACAATACTTCTGGCCGATGATTTGTAACAAATTCAATACAATATTTCACCGCATCCGGGCTGTTAATAAACCCCATAGGCGGATAATGGTGAAACAGTTTTTGCAAATGATATCGTTCTTTGATGTAAGTGATTGCAGTCTGATCTCCCCCAATAATGGCAACTTTCCGATTTCTAAGAACACCCGAGTTAAATAGATACTCTGTCAGGTCACTACCTGGTAAGAAAGATATATTGGCACCGTGAAAAAACCTGGACACAAGCTGCAATACACGGCTATCTAGAATTGCAATATCGGCTGCCCGATAAGCACCAACAAATAAAGTGTCTCTGGAATCCACGTAGCGCACCAGGTGATCCACATTAGGCGTGACACAATATTGGAAAGATTCAATTTGCCCCTCCTTAATCCACTGCTCAACTTGTGGGGCGGTATAATCGCATAATGGGATACCCAATAAGTAACCCTGGGTTTCATGACCGTTTACATTAAATGAATATTTAGTCATTGGGAGAGAATATCATCTTTCATAGAAGATTTAACTATCAAAAGTTTTGGAATTCGAGCCAGAAAAACAAAATTACCAATAATATAACGACCGAAAAGTCGAACAGGCTCCTGCAAAAAACGATACAACCATTCCAACCTTAGCTTTCTCAATATCAACGGTGCACGAGAAACTTTACCTCCAAGAAAATCCAGAATGGCACCAGCATTCAAAATTAGCCCATTGGGTAGATGCTTAACTAACTCATTCGCTATTTTCTCTTGTTTAGGCATACCCATAGCTAAAACAACGATCGGCCTTTGAAACTTCCTCCAATTAATCTTGTTAATGTAAAACTCATTAGGCTGAAAGCCATCAAAGATAAAACAGACATTCCCCCCCTTACACTCCAGTGTTTTTTTGGCATTTTCTAGCCATGGTGATTCCGTACCCAGTAAAATAATTTCCCGTTTCTGCTGAATAGCGCGCTCCAGTAACTGGGGAATAAAGTCAGTACCATTCATGTTCTTTCCTGGGGCAATTCCAAGAGTTCGACATAACAGACTAATGCCAACACCATCTCTGAATAACCAGGTTGAAGAACTCAGACTATCAAGAAATAACTGATCATTTACTGCCAAATTGAAGGCATGAGCATTTAAAAACGAGATTATTGTTGGTTCAAGTGATGCTTGATCCAAGCATTTCTGAATAATTATCTGGTGATCAGTACTCTCTGAAACAATGTGTAACTTATGACACAAAAGCTGAGTGATATTTTTATAGCATCTAATGCCAAACATAACTTTATTCATCTTTTATTTTTCAACTTCTTTTGCATGTTGGCTGATCAAATGATCATGGTGAATTGGAGAATTATTCTGTTGATACCAATATATTCTTCTAAATAGTAAAATACTGCATCTGATTAACCTTTTTACAGGTGGGGCCAGAATGTAGGTTAAGCATTAGTTACCCTAGTTACTGACGTTAATATCTGAAAACGATAAGCTAAAATGCGAAAAAACCTTATTTTGATCGTAGTGAAAACATTAATTCCGGTAATATTTTTTTGAGTAAATAATGTATCTGATGACTTACAAAAAGTACACTTGCCATAATATGGGAAGCTTCCATAACTTTCCGACGGATACGGTAATCCTCCTTCAAAGCCTTTTGCCTTTGTACCACAGAAATACCATCAAGATAAAATTTGCAAATTTTAATTTGGAGTCGCAATGGGGGCCGGTTAAAGAAATCACAGGCCTTAATGAACTTACACATCAAATCATAATCGCCACTGAGTTGGTAACGCTCATCATAACCCACCAATGCCAATAATTGGTTGTTAAAAAGCATTGCTTGATGGGATGTAACCATACCCTTCAACGCATGTTGAGGTAAACGGGAGCAGCTGAGGTGCTCAGTACCGCTTTGACTGATATTGACTGCATCCCCATAAATCAACAAAGGCATAGGCTTCTCGGTTATGTTTGCAAAATAAAGTGACTCACGAAGCTTATGGATAACATCAGGCCCATAAAGCTCATCACCACTGTTCATATAAAGACTATAACCACGGTGTTCGATGTAGTTACGCCCTTTGTTCATGGCGTTGTAAATACCCGTATCCGGTTCGCTAAGCCAGCGCCAGGCAAAAGGTGGCCTTATTGCTTCGAGCCACTGTTTGGTACCATCTTTTGAATTACCATCAATAACAATCCAGCAGAATTGTTGATCTGACTGACTTAACAGGGACTGATAAGTTCGCTGGAGTTCTTTCAGGTTATTAAAGGTGACAGTAATAATATCAATATTTTGTTGCATAAAAATCCGTTCACAAGAAGAGAGCTTTAACTGATTCACTTAAAAGAAGTTAGCATTTTTTGGAAATGAACTGGCTTTACAAAAACCATGCCGTAACACGCTTGCTGTGTTGGCAGAATCAGACAATCTGATTCTGACAGCCGTTATACACAAAACTAATAAGCTTTACACTTTCAACCTCTACAACACAACCATCAATTGCCTGTCGGCAGGCCCATTTTGATGGGTAAGGGACTATTGTCAACTACTCAACCACTTTATTTTTTCTACAGCGGGGCCATAGTGTAATTCAAAGACAAGGGATAAAATCCACGAAATTCTTAACCAACTTTTATAACTGGTTTGATCAATAGCACAAAAAATATCACTTTCATGATGAGTTTTTACCTGATAACCATCTAATGTTAAAAAATCGTGACTCTCTGGATAGTTTTCCCAAACGGGGGTATTCGACTAAATTCAAGTAAGCCAATACAGCAAAAAACAATCCATAAGTTTGCCCACCAAACGTCATGATATTAGAGTAAACAGGGTTCAATAGTGCAAAGACGATAGAGTAACGGATGGCAACCACCAACGGTCTTTTATCATCAGGCCGACCAAATGCCCAAACCAGATTGTTACGGAAATAGAAAAATATTAGTGGAATTGCTAACAAGCCAAACCGGTACCAGATGCCATAAAGTCCCACATCTGATAGGTAAAAATGGCGATTATAAACTTGATGAAAACCACCTTGCCATTGCAAGGAAAGTGCCCCCATACCTACCAGATTATTGTTGAAAATTTCATCCACAATAACCTGTATGGTCACATCCCTGACCCTGGGGCCATGATCATGGGTGGCTTCCTCATAGAGCTTTTCGAAGGTTTCGACCTGCTGCCCGGCCCAATCCGGGAATAGCGCAATAACCAGTACCAAAGTAAAAAGGGTAACATATCCCAACTGCACGACACGGAAAAGCTGCTGACGAAAAGCGACCAGAGTCATCAGCAAAAGCATTGCCATCATGCTTCTGGTTTGAACAACAAACCACAGATAAGCGACACACACCAATGCCAGTAACATCCATTTAATAGCAGCCTTTGAAAACAGATAAGGCAGACGACGCAAGTTTAATATCGCAAGCAGATACACCAATCCAAGAAACGAGCTGCCAAAGGTAAAACGCCCTGCACGAAACCCAGTGTAAAGATCTTCTAAATCTTCAATCGCACCCTCCACCTGGAAAGAAACACCAGCGCGGACTTGCAGAATTTGCAGTGCATAGAGCGAACCTAATGCCACACACGCCAAAAAGGCAAAGATAATGTACTTCTCTATTGTTTTCACCGTAATGTGTTTTTTTAAAAGACCATAAAATAGTGGGAAAAAAATCAGATAATGCAAAATTCGTCGTTCTTCCAGCATGCCATAACTTATAGGTTGACCAAAGCTCAGCCATGCCAGCAAAGGGGAAAGTAGTATAGTACTCCCTACCAATAACAGAACCCAATACTCATAAAAAGTGCCCTGCCAGCGGCGTTTGATGATAATCTGCCAGGCACAAATAGAGAGCAATATGAAAACAAACAGCTCCCGAAAAAAAGGGATACCAGAAGTTTTAGAATCACTTAAAAACAAAAAACCCATATTAAAAAGGATCAATATAAAATAGGGGTGTTTTCGTTTGACAGAAAGTAAATTAACCATTTATTGAAAGTTATACAACTAAGAAACGGGAAGCAACTCAACAACCACCCTCTAAAGCCGGTGGTTTTAACCTGGGAGCCTAATGAACTGAAGTACCATTAACTTGGGTAAATCTGACAATTTTAGAATAATTGACTACTTCACCTTTTAGTAAGTTTGTGTACTCACTAAATATACAGTTTGGAGATGCATATGTCAGCATGCTCACATTAAATTCATTGATATTATTAAGAAGTTTAAGCGATGATAAAACACCCATAAAAAAATAGTCTTCATTAATAAATTTACTCATATATTCCTTAGCAATCTTCTGATATCAATGCTAAATACAATCGTACGAGATAATTCAGAGATCAATATAAATGACAAAACAACTCCGATCATTCCAACATCAATTCCGAATCTATAAGAGAAAAATGAACCCAAAATAACCAAGACAACTCCATAAGTAGCTTGGCTTTTAAAATTATTTGTGCCATTGAGCAGCATCGTGAGTGCAATATTTATGCTTGATAAAACCATCCAAAATGCACACAACATTAAAAGTGTAAAACTTGGAACCACTTCACTACCTGCCCATATATCAATTATCAACTTCCCAAATAGAACAAAAATAATAGAAGAAGAAAGAGATATAATAAGTACTGAAACAATGGATCTTTTTAATGTTGTAGTTATCCATGCCTTATCTCTTTTATAAAATGCTTCTCCATAGGCAGGCCACAAAGATTGTAAAGAAACATTAATAAACATCAAAACAGCACCTATGATTCGCTGAGTTACAGCAAAGGTTGAAACCTGCGCTACACCCACCAAGGATGATATAATCAGTATCGGCATATTTTCTTTTAGAGCAAAAGAAAACTGCGCAAGAAAATTCCACCCCCCTGTACTAATTACATCCTTAAAGTGTTGTGTTCTAATAAAGTAGATAGAGGGACACATCTCTCTATTTTCCACTTTAGAAAAATAAAATATCGTATAAACAAAATAAACAATACTTGGCGACACTATGAACAAAACAGACAAAAGATAGAGACCGAGATCAAAGTATATACTTATAAAAATAAAGAACAACCCCAATACTCTTCCTAAGCAGAGCAGTAGGTTTGCCAAATAGTTTTTTTGATAACCAACAAGAACTCTTTCAATTAGGTTTATAGGAATACAAGCTATAAATGCAATGCAACTTAATTTTACTGCCATTATTGATTCACTATAAAGATCCTGACTATTAACATTAAACTTAAACAGACGATCAAACGGAACATATGAGTGAGAAACAAGAAAGCAAAATAAGATAAAAACTATCAAAACTGAAACCAGAAAATAACTTGTCGAAATATAAATCTTTGGGTTGACTTTATCATCATTACCATAACACCTTGTAAGTGCATTTTGCAGACCAATACCTAACCCAAAGTCACTTAGGGTTAAAAAACTTACAAGCCCTGTAATAGTCATCCAAACACCAAAACGTTCAACCCCCAAATATTCCAATGTAAAAGGAATCGTTACTAGTCCAGAGACAATAGTTATCGATTTTGCTAAAATACCCGTTACAATCCCTTTAAATATACCTTTATCTCTTTGAGATTTAATTTTATTAAAAATCATAAATACTTAAAATAGAAAATGTTTGCTGTGGATTTGATAAAACAATATTGCATATCCAGTTTATTTTTTTATTAAACGGCTTAAGGGAGCAGAAAATAGATAGTTAAGCCAGACATAATGCTTTGCAAAATAGAAAACTACAACAGGAAAAATAACACCTGCCAGTGTTCCAATTACCAAGTGTATAGCAGGGTCGTAGATATAGAACAGGTTAACCAGAATAATCCTCACACCACTTCCCGCTAGTATATGCAACAAATAAATACTCATTGATGCAGAACCAACAATTAAAAACCAATGAATAGGTTTACGAACCAAACTTTGAGATAACAACACAATAAACACAATAGATATCATAGCAAGTAGAAGGCTTAACACACCTTTGTCTTCATAATTCATATCCAGTTGTAAATGAAAGATGTATTGGGAAACAGCAAAAATTATAAATGCAAAAAGTGTAAAATTTAGGTTCCCAGAGCCTGGAAATAGCTTTTTATAGCGGTCATATAAAATGCCAGCAATAAAAAAAACAAGATTATTTGTGATAAATCCCAAGTTATAAGCACTGGGTAGCTGCTTCTGGAAGATGTATAGTAAGATAGACACAGCAAAAGCTAATAATATCAGTCTATTTTCACTGGAATTGAACAAAATGGACGACAACACAAAAATCATAAATAGTGCATACAAGAACCAGAACTGCCATTGTGGTTGCCATAGAATTGTTAATAATGTGCTGGCCTCAACCTTATTATTGGTGAAGGATGACAAAACAACTATGACTCCCCCCTGGATTAAAGACCATAATAAATAAGGATATACAATAGTATCAATTTTACTGGATATTAATTTCAACCTCCCTCTTCTTCCTAGAGAATTCATAAAAAACAAACCGGATAAAAAGAAAAATAGTGGCATATGAAATGTATACACTAGACTGTCGACTAATGTGTAAACACCAACATTCAATGGAATCGAAGCATTATAAACACCTCTTGCAACATGACCATAGACTACCAGCACTATACCGATGGCTTTTGAGTAGTCCACCCATAAGCTTCTATCACTCATAACACCATTAATCCTTTAATATTATCTTGCAATAGGTATTTAAAAATTGAGTTTAGAGTTTGAAGGGTACTATCGTTTGTATTGAAAGCCTTTGTAACACTTTAACCTGGCCAAAACATGCTGATTTGCTGTGGTAAAAGCACTCACTATGTGAATAACGACTACTGTCGTAATGCCCATCTTTACAAGCCAGTCAGCCATTTGCTATGAACTGAAATAATTCTGCTTCACTAATTAATTAGTGCCAGGAGTTATCAATCTCAGGGTGGGAAAATAGCTTGTGAATTTTCCATTATCCCGTGTTATCAGTTGGAAATTTGAAGTCAAAGCATGGGCTCCAATAAAGAAATCAGGCAATGGTAATGTTTTATTGCCTTTGTTTTTTCTATATTGAAGGAAAACTTTTCCTGCCAGAAATAGCGCTTCACGTGGCATTTCCAAAACTTTAATGCCCATTTCAGTTAATGTTTCATCGACTGCTTCTATTGTTTTGAAACCAATCGATATTTCTGTGTATACCATTGAGTTGATGAATAGGCTATTGCTCTGGCTGTACTGTTCCAGAATATTTTCTGACCAATCAGCCCAGTTTTTGTCATTGGTCAATAAGTCCAGAAGAACAGAAGAGTCGATGAGAATGCCGTTCACGGTTTTCCCCTCGTATACCCCATAATTTCATCTGTGCTCATTTGGGCAGAAGCGATTCCTCTGAACCGGGCAAATTTTTTCTTCGTTTTTAGTTGGTCTCTTTTTGCCAGATAGAATCTGCCGTTCTCCTCAATAAAATCTATTTCACTTCCCGGCACAACTCCGAGTGCCTCCCTCACTTCCCTGGGGATAGTGACCTGGCCTTTTATAGTAACTCTCATGATTTTCTATCTCTGGCTTAAAGTAATACTAATATAGTATTACTTGAGAGTGTGTACCAGAAAAGCCAATGGAATCAGCCCAGAAACCCGAAAAGCCGGGGCCAGCCAGTGGCCGGTAATTACCGTTGGCGGCCTCTATTTACCCTTGTGCAAAAGATTCTTCTGCTCTGTCCAAGGCAACATTTTGCCGAAGCTGTGAACAATGGTCAGCAGCGCAAGAAGTAGCTCGCCAGGTGTTTTCTCGATTTCCTGCTCCAGGTCCTGTATTTTCATCTCAGTAATTTTCAGGAAGTTGATCAGAAGCTTTAAGAATCCACCCCAAATAAATCCCGGATATAAACCTTACCCCGATTCTCTGGTCGCAAGCACGCTACCGCTCACCATCTTTTGCGCTCTATGTTGGAACAGCGAAACGTCTGTTTGTAAAAATCATGCCGCAGGCATATTGCTACTCTTTAACTTTCACCCCCTGCAATGAGGGCATTTATCTGGTATTTGAAAATCGATGTATAGCTAATGTAGACATAATAAATGACAAAGTAATAACAGAATTACTAATTATCATTTTCCTTATAATTTTTTTTAATTACATTGATCACAAAGGATACGATTAAAAAACTTTTCTTTTTTCTGTTTTTGTGTCCTCCTCCCCAGTTAACAAAAAAGCCAATTAAACAATGCCAGAGTTATAGCCGTTATGGTCGTAATAGCCCTGGGTATAGCCATAAGCATCTTTTTGCAACGGATTGATCTTATTCAACACTGCTCCTGTCACTGGCGTTCGGGCCTGTAACAGACGACCAACCGCCACCTGTATTGCATTCACCTGCATGCGGCCAGCTTCAACCACATAGATCAAGCCATCGCAATGGCGGGAGATCATCAGCACATCACTGACGTTCTGCACCGGTGGACAGTCCAGCAGCACATAGTCGTAGTGCTCTTTCAGCTGTTTCAGCAGCATGCCGTAACGCTCAGAAGCCAGGAGCTCCTGGGGGTTTGGTGGTATCAGGCCACAGGGGATTACATCAATGCCATCCACCGTATGCACCGCTTCATCAACTGAAGCCGAACCCAACAGCAGGTTTGCCAGGCCAGCAGAACCACCTTTAATAGCGAAGTTCTTACCTAAAACCGGACGACGCAGGTCGCAGTCAATCAACAAGGTTTTACCCAGCTGCCCCAGCGCCAGCGCCATATTGGAAGCAATGGATGACTTACCCTCACCGGGCGCAGTAGAGGTAATAGCAAAGAGTTTATGCTCCTGATCCATTGCGCTCAGGTTGATGCCGGTCCGAATAGTCCGAATCGCCTCTCCAAATCCATGCTGGTCTTTATTGGTGAACAGGCTGTGAATCTGACCATCCAGTTTTTTATCGGTCATCTTTGGCAGCACTCCCAGCACTGGCAGATTCAGCTTTTCTTCAACGTCGCTTGTTGTACGGATAGTGTTGTTCAGCATCTCCAGCAGGAAAGCAACACCACAGGAAAACAACAGCCCCATCAAGCCAGCCACAACAACAATCAGTTTTTTCTTTGGTTTTATTGGGTGCTGAGGCGCATAGGCCTGATCCACAATACGAGCATTAGCGGTCTGTAAATCGCTGGTGGCCGAAGTTTCCTGAATACGTTTAAAGAATGCGTCGTAAAGATCTTTATTAGTCTGTACTTCACGTTCCAACGCCCTTAAGCGGAACTGTTTGCGGTTGATTGCCTGCACATTGACCTTTGCCTCCGCAACCGCGTCCTCAAGGCTGCGTTCGTTGGCTTTATCCAGCTCATAGTCCCGCTCTACCCCTTCAACAATATTACCAATCTGGCTGTCAATATTATTCTCAAGGCTTTCCAGGTCACTGCGTGCTGCAATCATTTTCGGGTGCTTTGGCCCATAGCGACGGGAAAGCTCCTGAACCAATCGCTGACTTTTTGCTTCTTCAGTTTTTAAGTCTTTTATCAGTGGATGGTTTAACACCGCCTTTAGTGAATCATGACTATTTTTTATACCACCATTTTGAATCTGCTGATAAATACCTTCAGACACCGCCAGTTTCCGACGCAATGCCACCAGTGACTTCGTCAGGGCTTTTAACTCATCACTGGAAATGGTTAATACCCCTTCCAGGTCCACCAGGTCTTCACTGTCCCGGTAATTCTGAAGACTCTGCTCAGCAATACGTAACTTCTCAGAAAGCTCATTCATCCGTCCCTGCATCCAGTCAGTAGCACTGAGCGTCAGGGATAGTTTTGCTTCCATATAAGCTTCGATATAGGCACCGGCCACCGCATTGCCAATGGCAGCTGCCAGTTTCGGGTTTTCGGACTGGGCGTGTATTTTCACCACCTGAGTTTTGCGTACAGGCTCAATGCTGACTTTTTTATTCAGGGCATTGATCACATCCCTGCGCACCGAAGACTCATCAACTTCTCCCCCGGGCTCCTGAAGGCCTAACCATACTTTCCAGTCCAGCAGCCCGACATACCAGGGAGCATTGTTCAAACGATCATTAAACTCCGGGTTATTCATCAGTCCGAGTTTATCCACTACCTTTTCCAGAACCCCCCGGGATTTCAGCACTTCAAATTGGGTATTCAGGTAACTGTCGCTGCCTTCAATGCCATAGACCTCCTCAATGGAAAGCACCTTGGCCTGCTCCTGTTCTATTTGCAGAACCGTGGTCGCCTGATAGACCGGTGTAATAGAAAACACCACCAGAATGACAATTAGAGTGACCGCCAGGGTAAAGCCAATAATTGGCCAGCGGTAATTGACCACTACCTGAACAATCTGGCGCAGGTCGATAATGTCTTCATCTTGCTCTGCAATACCCGGCAGTCGAGTGGGTTGTGAATTACTCATAACTATGACTTCTAACAGATGAGGCAACAAACTCCCGTTTACTGCCTGAATCAGGAATTTATTACTTAGAAAAAGCTCTCTTTAACATTGACAATATCACCAGGAAGCACCGAGTTATTCAGTGCCATGGTACGTTCCTGCAAATGACCATTTTCTTCACGGGTAACCACCACCTCCTTACGTGCCGCACGCTGGGTAAAACCACCAGCAAGGGCCACCGCCTTTTCAAGAGTTAACCCCGGTTCAAAACTGAAACCACCAGGTGATTTAACTTCACCACTGACAAAGAACTTGCGGTATTCGGTAATTCTGACGGTCACTTTCGGGTCAATAAAGTAATCCCCCTTAAGCTCACTGGTCAGAAACGACTGCAACTCACCGACCGTCTTTCCCTTCACCCGAATCTCACCCAGAAATGGGTAGGTGATGGTGCCCGCATCGGTCAGCCTGGTTTCCACCTCCATATCCTCTTCACCAAAGACGGTGATACTTATCTGGTCACCAGAACTCAGGCCGTAGGTAGAGTAACTCACCAGCTCTGCATTCGTGATATTTGCCATCAGCGTCAGGGTGGGGAAGATAATTGCCAGAAGCGGTTTTACCCTTCTAGCCAGCAAACAGGGTCCTTCCATATTCACTACCATTTCTGCAAAAAACAGGAAACTGACGACTTTAGTCGTCGACTTATTTTATAACCATTAACATTTAAACAAGATTAAAGAGACACTTCAGCCGTCAGCATGTATACATTACGGCTAAATCCATCCGGAGTCTGGCCCACAGCCAGAGCCTTTTCATTCCGGTCGATGGTATTCCAAGAAAAACCCAGTGTCGCATAACGACGCAGTTGCCATTCAACTCCTACACCAAAATCATTTAACGTAAGGTGCTTCAGAGCTTCACCACTCGCTCTTTGCAACTCTTCATTGGTGTATCGGTAAGTAACACGGGTTGAGATACGAGATGTCCAGCCGTGTTTCCAGCTTACCTCAGTGCTGGTACCCTGAGTAAAAGTCACATCCTGTGGATTACCAGACTCAAGACCGTAGTCACGAGCAGTACTGAACTGAATCAGGGAGTGCTCCAGGGGCAGGTAACTGGCACCCACCTCCCAACCGGTATAGCCTTCTGAGCCTACCCCACTGACCTGACTGCTACGGTAGCGACGACCCAGCTTGGCGTAACCGGTGGTTTTCACTGTAGCTTCCCAACTCAGACCCACCAGATAACTGGTAATGTCATAACCGGCACTGTTTACACCGGTGTAATCCAGCTTGCGCTGCTTGATTTCTACCAGTGCATCAGTTACGGGCATAAAACGGTAAAATGCGGTACCACCCAATTCCGTTGTTTTGCGGTCATTACCTTGTGCAAGGCCATTACTGGTTTTGTAGTCCTGCATGTTGTAGCCACCAAATAGGTCAGCACGAAGGATGGCTTCCTGGCCACCCAGACCGTAGAGGAGACGACCAGTGGTGCGGATGTATTCAGGGGCACTTAGATCAACAACACCATTTACTGTTGAACCTTCATCATGGTAATTGCCAATACCCAGCGTCAAATCTATCCGGTTACGACTATTCAGCTCGTGATAAAGGTTGGCATCAAGGCCAATATTGGTAAAGTCAGCATCCTGCTCACTGGTAAAATGTTTGTTTTTTGCTGCTGCTCTTACCACGTAGGTATTCAAACCCTGCTGCGCCTTAAATTCAACAGATGCTTCCAAGTCATAAACCGTAGAGCTTTTGTTTTTCAGGCCATCGGTCACACTATTTTGAAAGATATTGTCATCATAGCCAATATTCAGAACAGCCAGAGGAGTTACTTCAACGACACCCCAGTCTATATGTGCAGGCTCTTCTACCGCAGCAACTGCCCTCAAACCATAACTGGTCAGGGCGATACCAATAGCGAGCTTACTTATTCCCTTCATTTCCTACTCATCCCTAATGCATCTTCTAAAGGCACTTGTCAGTCCAGACATGTCGAGCCTGAAAAGCTCTTGTCATCAATGATCCCGCCATACCTTGGGAAGTAAGACCTGTAATCACACAGCAAAATTGATGCCAGCCTGCTTTCCTATTTATTTACTAACCGGAGATCACCTCTAAAAATAAGCAGTTGTACTAATAGACCTAAAAATCAGTTTGTATTATAAAATCAGTTTAAATATAATTTCTAGCAATATATTAATATATATTTAAAAACCGGCTCTTTCTATTAAACGAAAGCCAATCCCTGAAAAATGGATATCTAACTTCATTGGATCTCGCTGATCAGGAAATTGCTGTTTATTTTCAATGGATCATCGCTTCCCATGGTAATTCCTAAACGTTCACGCCCATCAGGGCGCTTTGCCATACAGGAACCCGGATGAAACCAAAACACTTACTTGCCTCAAGTGCATTGTCGCTGATCGCTATTGTTGGTATGGCCCAGGCAGATCTGGTACAGGACCTGGCCACCATGCCAGCCGACCAAGCACTAACCATAGCAATGCAGGCTGAAAATTCCTCTATTGAATCAGTTATCAGCAGTGCTGCTCAACAACTGAATAATCAGCCAGAACTCCTTTCTGCTTTGATTGAAGCCGCAGTTAAAGTTTATCCTCTACAGACTGGTCAAATTGTTTCTGCCGCCATCAGTCAGGCACCTGACCAAAAAGAAACCATCGTCAATGCAGCCAAGGCAGGAGCTGGCAATAATGCTGAGCTGATGAGCATGGTCGACCAGGCCGCCGGACAGTTTGAGCAACTGGTGACAGCACTCGATGATGTTGAAACAACTGAAGAAATCGAAGCGGAACAACAAGAAATCGCCCCACTACTTCCACCACCACCGCCTCCTGCTAATTCTGGCTCCAATGACAGAGAGTCCTCCATCAGCGATAACTGATTTAAATGCACCCGATTCGATCGGGTTTTTTATGTGTTAACCACAAAGAATCCAAAGGTTTTCACCTTGTTGTTTTATAGGTCTGTTATTTGGGGAAGAAGATTTATAACCTCAACAGATTTCCCGCCAACCAAAAGCCGCCTCACTCCAGGAGTGTAATTCCCATTCTAAAATGTAGCTTTTGCCGTGAAAAATATTTTGCTTAACCATTTTTCATCCCTGAGGGTGGCGCATAATATTTTCACGCGCCATGGGCATTTGTGGTTAAAAACAGTCCTTCCACGGCTCAAAAAATGCCCACTTTTAATGCGACCTATCAACAAATTGAACAAATTCAGTGCTTATCCCTGCATTGAACCGGTTTCTTGCTGACCTATATCAAAAAATGCACCACCCATTGGCTCTATCATTGATCTGCGCCAGAAGGTCTGAGGTGAAGTGGATAATGGTTTTTGCATTAGCAAATCCACCACTTTTAGCTGAACAAATATTGATCAATTTCACTTTATCGTGAAATATGTAGAGAGTATGATGACCCGCTGGTTTCATCATCACCCATCAGATCGAGGCTTTCTTTTTTGTCAGGTCAACCAGAACACACAGCGCCAGCACCGTTGAAGATTGGTCCTTACGCCATCGTTAACCCGGTGGTACTGGCACCCATGGCGGGCGTTACCGACAGTCCGTTTCGCAAACTCTGCCTGAAAATGGGTGCAGGCATGGCGGTGTCGGAGATGGTAACCAGCAATCCGAAGCTCTGGAATACCCGTAAGTCCAGACTGCGTATGGATCACAGCTGTGAGTCCGAACCGCGCTCCGTGCAAATTGCCGGAGGCGATCCGGAGCAGATGGCCGAGGCGGCCAGGCTGAACCAGGAGTTTGGAGCACAGATCATAGACATCAATATGGGTTGCCCTGCCAAGAAGGTGTGCAATAAGGCGGCCGGTTCTGCCCTGCTGCGGGACATTGATCTGGTGGAGTCCATCCTGAAAGCGGTAACGGCTGCGGTGGATATTCCAGTAACCCTGAAGATTCGTACCGGCTGGGACCCGGACAACCGCAACGGTGTTGCGGTCGCCAAACTGGCCGAACAGTGTGGCATTGCCGCCCTGGCGGTTCATGGCCGCACCCGGGCCTGCATGTATAACGGTGAGGCGGAATACGAAACCATCGCCCGTATTGTTGAGGCGGTGACTATCCCGGTGATTGCCAATGGCGACATCACCTCACCGGAGAAAGCACGGCATGTGCTGGACGTTACCGGTGCCAACGCATTAATGATTGGCCGTGCCGCCCAGGGCCGTCCCTGGATATTCCGGGAGATCAATCACTACCTGCAACACGGGGAACGGTTGGCAGCCCCGGATCAGAATGAGGTTCAGGCAATCCTTTTGAGGCACCTGGAAGCCCTCCATCAGTTCTACGGCCTTTTTTACCAGGAGCTCCAGGCTGTGCGGATTGCCAGAAAACATGTGGGCTGGTACATGCAGGACCAGCCATCCGGCCTGGAGTTTCGTCGGCATTTTAATAAGCTGGAATCTTCGGAAGAACAGCGCACCTGCATTCAGGAGTATTTTCAGCGTTTTTCAGAGTCGACTTTTGCGAAGAAGTCAGAAGGTAACGGAGAGGACATAGCGGCATGACGGCAACACAAGTAATCGTAGAAGAAGGTCGTCCAGTAAATGGCCATGGGGGAAGCCTTGCCACAGCGTCGAGAATACCGGAGTCCCAGACTCTGCGCGACAGTGTGGAAAAATCCATGAATAACTACTTTGCCCACCTGGACGGGCAGGACGTCACCGATGTCTATCAAATGGTGCTGTCTGAAGTAGAAGCACCTCTGCTGGAAACGGTCATGGCTTACGTCAAGGGCAACCAGACCCGCGCGGCCACATTACTGGGCCTGAACCGGGGTACCCTGCGCAAGAAGCTGAAGCAGTACGGCCTGCTTTAATTGGTTCATTACTCTTTTCAATCTAATCAGTAGTTTCTGGACCAAGGACACTACTGATTTCCCCTTTATTCCCTCTCCCCCTGCCAATAGCCACCATTTCCAGCTAAAATCTGCCAGAATTTTTATTCCAACTATCTATTCCAACAAACGGTGAGTGAGAAACGATGGCAGTCACGACACGCCCGATTCGCCGGGCTCTGATTAGCGTTTCCGACAAAACAGGAATTGTTGAGTTCGCCCGGACACTGCAACAGCATTCGGTTGAAATTCTGTCCACAGGCGGAACTTATGCACTGCTGGTTGAGAACGATATTCCTGCCATTGAGATTTCTGACTATACCGGCTTCCCGGAAATGATGGACGGCAGGGTGAAAACCCTCCACCCCAAGGTTCATGGTGGCATTCTGGGCCGCAGCGGCCAGGATGAATCCGTCATGGACCAGTATGGCATCCAGCCTATCGACCTGGTTGTGGTCAACCTCTACCCCTTCGAGCAAACCATTGCCCGCCCTGACTGCGATCTGGCCACCGCCATTGAGAACATCGATATTGGCGGCCCGACCATGGTTCGGGCCGCCGCCAAGAACTACCGCGATACCACCATTGTGGTGAACGCCAGTGATTACCAGTGCGTACTGGACAGCCTGGCTGACAATAATGGCTTGATTGATCTGACCACCCGCTTTGATCTGGCCGTGAAGGCATTTGAGCATACAGCCGGCTACGATGGTGCCATTGCCAACTACATGGGCACCGCCATTAACAGCGATGACGATGAGCCGGAAGCTTTCCCACGCACTTTCAACAGCCAGTTTATTAAAGTAGAAGATCTGCGCTACGGTGAAAACCCGCACCAGAAAGCCGCCTTCTACACAGAAAAGAACCCGCCTGAAGGCACGGTTTCCAGCGCCAGACAACTGCAAGGCAAAGCGCTTTCCTACAACAATATTGCCGATACCGATGCAGCCCTGGAATGCGTTAAAGCGTTTGATCTGCCAGCCTGTGTTATCGTCAAACACGCCAACCCCTGCGGTGTGGCAACCGGCACAGATATTCTTGAAGCCTACAACCGCGCTTACGAAACCGATCCAACCTCTGCCTTCGGCGGCATTATCGCCTTTAACCGCAAGCTGGATATGACCACAGCCCGTACTATTATTGAGCGCCAGTTTGTGGAAGTCATTATCGCTCCCGAAATGGACGCTGAAGCGGCCGCCACTCTTCAGAATAAGCAGAACATTCGGGTATTAACCGCTGGCCAACTGGCAGCTGAGCCAACTCCTTTGCCGGATTTCAAGCGTGTCAATGGCGGCCTGCTGGTTCAGGATTCCGATATCCGTATTATTGATCCTTCTGATCTGAAAGTGGTGACGGATCGCGCCCCGACCGAGCAGGAAATGGCCGACCTTCAGTTCGCCTGGAAGGTCGCGAAATTTGTGAAGTCCAATGCCATTGTCTATGCCAGGCACTCACAGACAATCGGTATCGGCGCAGGCCAGATGAGCCGTGTTTACAGTGCCCGCATTGCCGGCATCAAGGCAGCGGATGAAGGGCTGGAAGTTCGTGGTTCCGTGATGGCATCCGATGCCTTCTTCCCATTCCGGGACGGTATTGACGCCGCAGCCAGTGCAGGTATTACTGCGGTCATCCAGCCCGGTGGCTCCATGCGAGACCAGGAAGTGATTGACGCCGCCAACCAGGCAGGCATAGCCATGGTATTTACCGGCGTTCGGCATTTCCGCCATTGAGAAAAATTTTCCCCAGCAGAAATCACAAAAAGAAAACCTTTGTGCACTCCGTGGTCTCTGTGGTTCAAAAAAAGGACATCCTTTATGAAAGTACTGATCATCGGAAATGGCGGGCGGGAGCATGCCCTGGCATGGAAAGCGGCTCAAGACGACAATGTTACACAAGTGTTTGTCGCTCCCGGTAATGCTGGCACCGCCTCTGAAAACAAAGTATCCAACGTTGCTATCGATGTGCTGGATATCACCAGACTGGTTGAATTTGCCCAGTCAGAAAACATTGACCTGACCATTGTCGGCCCGGAAGCACCATTGGTGGCGGGCGTTGTTGACCAGTTTGAACAAGCAGGTCTGGCGATATTTGGTCCGTCACAGGCAGCGGCCCAGCTGGAAGGCTCCAAGGCATTCACCAAAGATTTTCTTGCCCGCCATAATATCCCCACCGCCGCCTACCAGAACTTCACAGAGATTGAACCCGCTAAAGCCTACGTCAAACAACAGGGTACACCTATTGTGGTGAAAGCTGATGGACTTGCTGCCGGTAAAGGCGTGATTCTCGCCCAGACGGAGCAGGAAGCTTTTGCTGCTATTGACGACATGCTGGCTGGCAATGCTTTTGGTGAAGCCGGTCACCGTGTGGTGATTGAAGAGTTTCTTACCGGCGAAGAAGCCAGTTTTATCGTCATGGTGGACGGCAAAAACATTCTCCCCATGGCCACCAGCCAGGATCACAAAGCCCGTGACAATGACGATAAAGGCCCGAATACCGGCGGTATGGGTGCATATTCTCCTGCGCCTGTGGTGACGCCGACAATTCATGACCGAGCCATGAAGGAAGTCATCATCCCAACGGTACAGGGCATGGCCAGCGAAGGCATGCCATACCGGGGCTTCCTCTACGCCGGATTAATGATTGATGCTGATGGCACCCCCAAAGTACTGGAATACAACTGTCGTTTTGGTGACCCGGAAACCCAACCCATCCTGATGCGCCTGAAGTCCAGCCTGGTAGAACTGTGCCTGGCCGGTACCCGTGGTGAGCTGGATCAGGTTGAGATTGAGTGGGACAGCCGCACTGCCCTTGGCGTGGTCATGGCAGCCGGTGGTTACCCGGAAGCCTACCGCAAGGGTGATGAAATCACGGGCATCGATAATATCATCAATGCCAAAGTCTTCCAGGCCGGAACCCGTGTTGAAGAGGGCAAAACCCTGACCAATGGCGGCCGGGTACTCTGTGTGACCGCCCTGGGCGAGACCGTGAAGGAAGCTCAACAGCAGGCCTATAACGCGGTCACAACCATTGACTGGAAAGACGTCTACTATCGTACAGACATCGGCCATAGAGCCATCGTCCGGGAAGAGGCATAGTTACAGAGGTCAGGCAAAAGACTTTTAACCACAGAGAACACAAAGCCCACAAAGAAAGATAAAACTTCTTATCTTTTTTCTTCGTGAGCTTTGTGTTCTCTGCAGTTTAAAAAAAGCCTTTCACTTTGTCATACTTCAGGAAAATCCCCTGAATTTCCTGTTCTTGCGTAAACCGTCGACTGATTCACTGTCCAACCAGTCAGTTTTCAGTATAATTCTGCAATAAATACGAAAAACGGAATTTTCAACAGTGTTTTATCAAGCCTTTACACGGCAAAAATGGACATTCGCACTGCTATTTATTTTATCGTTTACTTTCTCCGCCCTGAATGCATCTGCGAATGTCGACATTAATCAATCATCCTACTTACTCCAGCCTGGAGCGAGTACAGAGTTCTATATTGACGACACTAGACAACTATCCATCAATGCGCTGGTTGAGGGAGCGTTCAAATACCGCTTTGCCCCATGGCAGCCTAACTTACTCCGCACCGAAGAACAGCAACAAAACCTCTGGTTACGCTTTCCTGTTACCAACCATACGTCAGAAGTAGTGCATCCCATCCTGTCTGTGGATTATCAGCAGCAGGAACTGCCGACCCTTTATCTCACATACGTCAGCGCTGCCACTGGCAAGACTGTCGTTAAACCACTGCCACTGGATCAGGTCAACACCACGAGCTTTACGCTGCTGCCAGCTCAGTCCGCAATGATATACCTTAAAGCACCGTTTCATCCTGAACTGAGCAATAGTCTGAAACTGGGTAGCTTTGATCAGTTGATCAAACAGCAGTGGTATAAACACTGGCAAACCGGATTAATCAGCGGTCTGTTGATATCAATGATTCTTGCCAATGCCTGGCTTTTCCTGTCGATAAAACAGCCATCAAAAACTTCAAACAGCCTCTCACCTTCTAATCACCGTCGTATTTTTCATCTACTGCTGGCTTCAGGTGCTATCTTTGCACTCATTTTTATGGCTTCCTGGCAGGGCTATCTGAGCACCTGGTTTTACATACCCATCACCGCAGAAGCCTGGCTCTACAAATTATCACTGCTGTTAATCAGCCTGACCTTCTGTCAGCTGGCCATAAACCTCTTTGGCTATCATAGGCCACTGCTTATCCGTTTCTTTAATATTTTCTCGTTTATTTACCTGGTATCAGCCCTCTGGTTGCCACTAAGCGACAGTAGTATGTTAAATACTCATCTGCTGGTACTGACGCTGATCGGTAATGCCTGCTTCTGCCTGTCTTTTTGGCTGGTAAAACCCCATCGCCTCTATATATCACCCTGGTTGCTGGTCCCCCTCGTCATCAGTCAATGTATTTTCGCCCTGAACCAAACCGGTGCATTGGGGATATCTTCCAGAAACACGACCTGGCTACTGATTCAAACATTGGCTTTAACACTCGGCTTCCTGTCGCTGTCAGGGAGAGTCAACAGAAAAGTGATCAACAGGGAAAAATTTTCGGATAGCGTCCGACAACGGGATGAGCTGGACGAAGAGACCATGAAATCGCTGGGCCATGAAATGCGAACGCCACTGAATGGTGTGATGGGCATGTCAGAGCTGTTACTGAGTACACCATTGACCCCGAAGCAGGAAGACTACGTGCAAACACTTCGCTACGCGGGTTATGAACTGGGCAACCTGGTCAATCTACTGGCCTCCAGCATTAAGGCTCAAAACCAGGAAATAACGTCGGACACACGACTGGTTGATATACACAACACAGTGGATGAGCTGATTCATCATTTCCAGTATCGTGCGGAACAGCAGAATATTGAAATTATCTGCTTCGTTGATGAAAGCATGTCCGCCGAATGTCATATCGAAGGCTATCGGGTCTCATTGATTCTGGAAGCATTTCTGTTCTATGGGCTGAGCCAGGCTGAAACGGGAGAGGTTGCACTTTCTATTCAGAGAGATGCTGCCGGTAAACTGCTGTTTGAGTTCAGTTTCAAAAACCCTGCCGGTAGCAGCATTGCAGAAAAACATTTATCCGGTGAGCACTCTTTATCCGAGATAAAAGCAGAGACAGTCATGAGGCTGAATCTATACCTTGCAACTCGTCTTATACGACAGCTTGGAGGAAAGGTCAGTAAACGGGCCAATATCCTCTCATTTACTTTGCCCTGCTCCTGTGGAGAAGAGAATAAGCAACCCAGACAAGATGAAATACCTCAGCAAAACCAGTATGAAAATATGCGGGTACTGATTGCTGATGACAGTGCAACCTGTCGTAAAGTGCTCCGCCAGCAATGTCATCTATTGGGTATTTCGGTGATCGAAGCAGAAGATGGCCCGGAAGCCCTTGCCATGATTCGTAACGAAGCTTACCTGAACCGGGCATTTGATATCATTATTCTTGACCACCAGATGCCCGGGCTGAAAGGTTTACAGGTCGCAGAACGAATCAATGACGACCCGGGTATTGACCCATTGCCAGCCATTATTATGCTGACCGGGGTCAGTAACCCTCCCAGTAAGCACCAGTCCAGCAAACTGGGTATCAGCTCAATTCTCACCAAGCCGGTTACCCGGTTTACCGTACAAAGCGCCCTGATAAAGGCCCTTAACAGCAGGCAACAGCGTTATACGGAAGCATGATATTGGGCAGACAGTTCATGTACGGCATTCACAAAGGCACCCGCCTTTTCCGGCTCAACATATTGGTGAATGCCATGCCCCAGATTGAACACATGGCCATTGCCTGTGCCAAATTTTTCCAGAACGGTTGCCACTTCCCGGCGAATACGTTCCGGTGATGCATAAAGCGCTGATGGGTCCATATTGCCCTGTAACGCCACCCGGTTACCTACCCTCTGTCGTGCTTCACCCATATCGGTTGTCCAGTCCAACCCCAGGGCATCGGCACCGGTATCGGCCATCGCTTCAAGCCACTGCCCACCATTTTTGGTAAAGAGAATAACCGGCACTTTTCTGCCTTCATTTTCCCGCTTCAGGCCTTTCACAATCCTGTCCATATAGTGCAGTGAGAAGTCACGATAGTTCTGTGAACTGAGCACCCCACCCCAGGTATCAAAAATCTGCACCGCCTGGGCACCCGCTTCTATCTGGGCATTCAGGTAGCTGGTCACTGACTCGGCAAGCACGCTCAACACTTGCTTCAGCAGTTCTGGCTGATCAAACATCATCGCTTTTATACGACGAAAGTCTTTGCTACTGCCACCTTCAATCATATAGGTTGCCAGTGTCCAGGGGCTGCCGGAAAAACCAATCAGCGGCACCCGACCATTGAGTTCACGCCGAATGGTTCTCACCGCATCCATCACATAACCCAGGTCTTTTTCCGGGTCTGGCACGGTCAGCGCTGCAACATCAGCGGCATTACGAACCGGCTTTTTGAGCTTCGGCCCTTCACCGGCTGAAAAATAAAGCCCAAGACCCATGGCATCGGGAATCGTGAGAATATCGGAAAAGAGAATCGCCGCATCCAGCGGGAATCGTTCCAATGGCTGCAAAGTTACTTCACAGGCAAGCTCTGCGTTCTTGCACAGGGCCATAAAGTCACCGGCACGGGCCCTGGTTTCCCGGTATTCCGGTAAATAACGGCCGGCCTGGCGCATCATCCAGACGGGAGTTACATCAACTGGCTCCCTGAGCAAAGCTCGAAGAAAGCGGTCATTTTTCAATGGAGTCATAAAAGTCCCGATACCAGCGTTGCCTGAACCATCAGTATTCCAGGCTGTAGAAAAAACAGGGGCGCTTCCGGATTGGAAAAACGCCCCTACATTATCGTAAAAAAGAGTGATTAATCAGACATCCAGGTAATCAAGAATACCATCTGCTGCCTGACGACCTTCCCAGATGGCGGTGACCACCAAATCTGACCCACGAACCATATCACCACCAGCAAACACCTGCGGGTTACTGGTCTGGAATTTGTACCTGGCTTTTTCCGGGGCCACCACCCGGCCACCTTCATCAATCTGAATATCGTGCTGTTCAAACCAGTCAGCCGGGCTCGGGCGAAAACCAAAGGCCACCAGAACCACATCCGCTTCCAGTATCTGGTCACTGCCTTCTACTACCTGTGGACGGCGACGACCATTGTCATCCGGTTCGCCAAGTTCAGTGGTTACCAGACGGATGCCCTCTACCTTGCCATCACCAACAATTTCTACCGGCTGGCGGTTAAACAGGAAGTTCACACCTTCCTGTCTGGCATTGGCCACTTCCCGGCGGGAGCCCGGCATATTCTCTTCATCACGACGATAGGCACAGGTAACCGACCTGGCTCCCTGCCGAATCGCCGTGCGGTTACAGTCCATGGCGGTATCACCACCACCCAGTACCACCACCCGCTTGCCCTTCATATCAATAAAGTCTGCCGGATCCTGTTCAAAGCCGAGGTTACGGTTCACATTGGAGATCAGGTAAGGCAGCGCATCATGGACACCTTCAAGATCTTCACCCGGGAAGCCGCCTTTCATATAGGTGTAAGTTCCCATGCCCATGAATACCGCATCATACTCCTCAAGCAGCTTCTCCATGGTGATGTCTTTACCGATTTCCGTGTTCAGCTGAAACTCAATCCCCATTTCAGTAAACACTTCACGACGACGGCTCATAACGTGCTTTTCCAGCTTGAACTCTGGAATACCGAAGGTCAACAAGCCACCGATTTCCGGGTTTTTATCAAACACCACCGGCGTCACACCATTGCGTACCAGTACATCGGCACAGCCCAGACCTGCCGGTCCGGCACCGATGATGGCCACTTTTTTATCGGTCCAGGACACCTTGGACATATCCGGACGCCAGCCGAGCGCCAGCGCCGTGTCGGTAATGTATTTCTCGGTAGACCCGATGGTTACCGCACCAAAGCCGTCATTCAGTGTACAGGCACCTTCACAGAGGCGATCCTGTGGACAAACCCGGCCGCACACTTCTGGCAGTGTATTGGTCTGGTGTGACAGGTCTGCCGCTTCAAAAAGACGACCTTCAGAGACCAGTTTCAACCAATCCGGAATGTAGTTGTGTACCGGACACTTCCATTCACAGTATGGGTTACCACAGGAAAGGCAACGATGCGCCTGATTTTTTACCTGCCGCTCATCAAACGGTTGGTAGATTTCCACAAATTCTGTTTTGCGCTGACGCAGGCTTTTCTTATCCGGGTCATGACGACCGACATCAACAAACTGAAAGTTGTTATTCAGCCTTCTTTCTTTCTGGCTCAGGCTGCTGCCATTTTTTAATGGTATCTGTGACATTTCGCTGACCTCACAAAGCTGTTCGTAGATTCAATACCTGTTCGTTTGCCCCCCCTGCGGACACCCTGATTACTCAGGGCTACCGTGGGTACTGGCCAGCAAGGTATCGAGACTGGCAGCTTTTGGCTTCACCAGCCAGAAACGACCACTGTAGTCATAAAAGTCTTCAATCAGCTCCTGCCCCCAGGTACTGCCGGTCTCGGCAACATAGTCTTCCAGGACACTCAGCAGGTGTGATTGATAAGGCTCCATGGCTTCATTATCAATGCGATGTATATCCACTAATTCATGGTTATAACGATCAACAAAACTTCTTTCCAGATCCAGCACGTAGGCAAAACCACCGGTCATGCCCGCACCGAAGTTATGACCCGCCCGGCCCAGTACAGTCACCAGACCACCGGTCATGTATTCACAACAGTGGTCGCCTGCGCCTTCCACCACAACATTGGCACCAGAGTTACGAACACCAAGACGTTCACCTGCACGACCCGCTGCGTACAATGTTCCACCGGTGGCACCATAGAGACAGGTGTTACCAATGATAGAGGTTTCATGGGTGACAAAACTGCTGCCAACCGGCGGGTAGATCACCAGCTTACCGCCGGTCATGCCCTTACCCACATAGTCGTTGGCATCCCCTTCCAGGCGCATCTCCAGACCACCCGCGTTCCAGACACCAAAGCTCTGCCCTGCGGAACCGGTCAGATTCAGCTTCAGGGGGTTATCCGCCATGCCCTGGTTACCGTAACGTTTGGCAATCTCACCGGATAGACGGGCACCGATGGAGCGATCACAGTTGCCAACCGTAAAACTGAACTCACCACCTTCTCCGTTTTCGATGATATCCATCGTCTGGCGGACCATCTCTTCCGCCAACTCACCTTTGTCGTAGGGTGGGTTACGATCTACCTGACAGGTCATGGGCTTATCCGCAGGCACATCGGCACTGCCGAGAATCGGGGACAGGTCCAGGTTCTGCTGCTTTTCCGTCAGGCCCGGCAAAATCTCCAGCAACTCAGTGCGGCCGACCACCTCTTCAAGGGTTCTGGCACCCAGCAAGGCCAGCCACTCACGCACTTCTTCAGCAACAAAGGTGAAGAAGTTCATAACCATTTCAACATCACCCTTGAAGTGCTCTTCCCGGAGTGACTTATCCTGAGTCGCCACACCGGTAGCGCAGTTATTCAGATGACAGATACGCAGGTATTTACAACCCATGGCAATCATCGGTGTAGTACCAAAACCAAAACTTTCCGCACCGAGAATGGCCGCCTTGACCACATCAAGACCGGTCTTGAGACCACCATCCGTCTGCAGGCGAACCTTACCACGCAGATCATTGCCACGCAGCGTTTGATGGGCTTCACTCAGGCCCAGCTCCCACGGTGAACCGGCATAACGGATAGACGTCAGAGGACTTGCAGCAGTACCGCCATCATAACCGGAGATGGTGATCAGATCCGCATACGCCTTGGCAACGCCTGCTGCAATAGTACCGACGCCAGGTTCAGATACCAGCTTGACGGAAACCAGCGCCTCGGGATTCACCTGTTTAAGGTCATAAATCAGCTGAGCCAGATCCTCGATGGAATAGATATCATGGTGCGGTGGCGGTGAAATAAGGGTAACACCCGGCACAGAGTAGCGCAGACGGGCAATCAGCTCATTTACCTTGCCACCGGGCAACTGACCACCTTCGCCGGGCTTGGCCCCCTGGGCAACCTTGATCTGCAGGACTTCGGCATTCACCAGGTAGTGAGGGGTTACGCCAAAACGACCCGAGGCAATCTGTTTGATTTTGGACATACGATTGGTGCCGAAGCGGGCTTCATCTTCACCACCTTCACCGGAGTTGGAGCGACCACCAAGACGGTTCATCGCTTCCGCCAGAGCTTCATGAGCTTCCGGGGACAAAGCACCAAGACTCATGGCCGCAGAGTCAAACCGGCGCACGATATCGCCAACAGATTCAACCTCATCCACCGCCAGTGCCTGATCATTGCGCTTGAGACCCAGCAGGTCACGCAAAGTAGCCACTGGACGCTGGTTGACCAGTTCGGCGTACTTCCGGTACTCCTGATAGTCGCCGGTTTTAACGGCAACCTGTAACTGTTGCACCACATCCGGGTTGAAAGCGTGGTACTCACTGTCGTGTACATACTTCAACAGGCCGCCCTGCTGAATCGGCTTACGGGCTTTCCAGGCCGTTTCAGCCAGCAGACCCAGTTCATAATGGAAGTCTTCGAAACGGGCTCCCTGAATACGGCTTTGAACACCGCAGAAGCACAGATCGACAATCTCTCTGGCAAGACCCACGGCTTCAAACAGCTGCGCTCCCCGATAGGAGGCAATGGTCGAGATTCCCATTTTGGAAAGGATTTTCATCAGCCCTTTGCCGATGCCTTTACGGTAAGCCTTGTACGCTTCCCGGGGATCGGTCATTACCTCACCGGAGCGAATCTGGTCATTGATGATTTCATAGGCCAGATAAGGGTATACGGCGGTGGCACCAAACCCGATCAGTACTGCAAACTGGTGGGAATCACGGGCAGACGCGGTTTCAACAATAATATTCGACTCAGAACGCAGGCCTTTGCCAATCAACCGGTGATGCACGGCACCCGTCGCCATGGCCGCTGGCACTGGCAGCAGTCCCTGATCGATATGGCGGTCAGAAAGGCAGATTAATACCTTGCCGGATTGCACCGCTTGTTCCGCCTGGTCACAGATATTCAACACCGCCTGCTCAAGACCAATAGACGGGTCGTAAGTCAGGTTGATGGTGGCTGTCTCAAAGGACTTATGCTGATGACGAACACTCATCAGGTCCAGGAATTTCGCAGTGGACAGTACGGGTGACTTGAGAATGACCCGGGCAGCGTGTTCCGGTGTTTCTTCAAACAGGTTCAGCTCACGACCCAGGCAGGTTTCCAGCGACATGACAATCGCTTCACGCAGTGGATCAATGGGCGGGTTGGTTACCTGGGCAAACTGCTGGCGGAAGTAGTCATAAACCGTTCGAGTTCTGCCAGAGAGCACGGCCATTGGTGTATCGTCGCCCATAGAACCCACCGCTTCCTGGCCAGACTCCACCAGTGGACGGATCACCTGATCACGTTCCTCAAAGGTGACCATAAACATCTTCTGATAGACGTTTAGCTGCTCAGGAGACAGGTGGTCAACCTTGTAATCATCTTCACTGAAGTGGGAACGGATACGATAGGCGTTCTGCTTCAGCCACTTTTTATAGGGCTGGCGGACTTTCAGTTTGTCATCGATATCATGGGCCTGGTGCAGTTCGCCTGTTTCGGTATCAATCGCCAGAACTTCTCCCGGCCCAACCCGGCCTTTGGCAACCACATCTTCAGGCTTATAGCCATGGACGCCAACTTCTGAAGCCACGGTCAAATAACCGTTTCTGGTAATAACCCAGCGTGACGGGCGCAGGCCATTTCGGTCCAGGGCACAGACGGCGTTGCGGCCATCGGTAATAACCAGGCCGGCAGGGCCATCCCAGGGCTCCATATGCATGGAACTGTATTCATAGAATGCCCTGAGGTCCGGATCCATGGTGTCGACATTTTGCCATGCGGGCGGAACCAGCATGCGAATGGCACGGTAGAGATCCACACCACCCGCGACCAGCACCTCCATCATATTATCCAGGCTGGATGAGTCAGAGCCGGTGCGATTCACCAGAGGAGAAATATCATCAAGCGTTGGCAGCAACGGTGACTGGAACTTCTGACGACGGGCCTCTGCCCAGTTACGGTTACCGGTGATGGTATTGATTTCACCGTTGTGAGCCAGCATGCGGAATGGCTGGGCCAGCTGCCAGCGCGGCATGGTATTGGTAGAAAACCGCTGATGGAATACACAGATGGCGGTTTCAAAGCGGGTATCACCAAGGTCCGGATAAAATGTCGGCAGGTCCACCGGCATCATCAAACCTTTATAAGTAATGACCCTGGGCGACAGTGAGCAGATATAGTAATCCTGGTCTTCCACCATCGCCATATTGGTGTAACGGCGGGCCATGTAGAGCCTGGCATTAAACTCTTTCTCGTCAAGCTCACCTTCGGGGGTAACAAAAATCTGTTCAATGCCTGGTAACAGATCTTTGGCGATGGGGCCCAGGCAGTCAACATTAACAGGAACCTGGCGCCAGCCTACCACGTTGAGGCGCTGCTTCTGTAACTCTTTCTCAAGCGTTTTTTTGCCTTTTTTCGCCCGGGCCTTGTCCGTGTTGAGAAAGACCATCCCTACGGCATATTGGCCGGGCAGCTCGCAGCCAAACTTTTCTTTCGCAACCGTTCGGAAAAAAGTATCCGGTGTTTGAATCAACAAACCACAACCGTCGCCTGTTTTACCGTCGGCAGCAATACCGCCACGGTGAGTCATACAGGTCAGTGCTTCAATCGCCGTTTTCAGAAGGTGGTGACTTTTCTTACCTTCCATCTGGGCAATCAGCCCGAAACCACAGTTATCCCGAAACTCCCCGGGATTATACAGACCTGCTTTCATAGGCACTTTCTCTACCAACCTCATCAACCCATTATTTTTCTGGCTCGCCTCGCCTTAACCAAAAGTCATCCCGACTTTCCCGGAGCCCGCTTCCACCTTGAAGTTGACTCCTATCCGGAAGGCTTCATGTTCCACTTTCTGAATCAGGCGAATACACATCGTTTAAACATCTTTGGCGTACCACCGGCACACTACCCTGTAGAGCCATAACTATTTTGTAACCGGTTTTGTAACCCGTGTGCTTTCTGCCTCTGGTAACAGGACTTCCCGCCATAATTATGCAGCTTAGGTGCATAAAACCAAATCTGGCTTATGGCCACTTGGCAGGCAAAACGGCTCGCCATTTTACACGGCTGTCACTGCAATCACAAATGACCCGCATCAATGCAAGTAGAAACCGTAATAATAGATTGATATATCGAAGCTTTTTACAGCAAATTCACACAATCAGGAATAGTTATGACTAATGGAGTGAGAGCTGGAGAGTACGCTCCAGCCATTGAGAAAGTATTCAGGAACAGAACTGCTCAAGGCAGTCCATTAAATGTTGATGGCTAAAACCATCCGTCACCACAGCATGACCAACAGAGTCCAGAAGCACCAGCCGCAACTGGCCATCCAGCACTTTTTTATCCACTGCCATTAGCTCAAGAAAGCGATCCGGGTTGATACCAGAAGGAGGCATCACCGGCAGGATGGCACGCTCAAGCAAATATATAAGCCCATCGACGTCTTCTCTGGATATATGGCCTTCCCGGCAGGAAAGATCAGCCGCCATCACCATACCAGCAGCCACCGCTTCACCGTGCAGCCAGGAGCCATAACCGGTATGAGTTTCTATTGCGTGACCAAAGGTGTGCCCAAGATTGAGAATGGCACGAATACCGGACTCAGTCTCATCCGCCTCGACCACTCTGGCCTTGTCCTGACAGGATTGATGGATTGCGTAGGAAAGCGCCTCCGGATCACGATCCAGCAAACGCCCAATGTTTTCCTGCAACCACTGATAAAACGGTTGATCGCAAATCAAACCATATTTGATTACTTCTGCCAGTCCTGCTGATAGCTCCCGGTCAGGTAATGTGTTCAGTGTCAGCGTATCGATAATGACGGCATTGGGCTGATAGAAGGCACCGATCATGTTTTTACCCAGGGCATGGTTGACCCCGGTCTTTCCTCCTACTGAGGAATCAACCTGGGAGAGCAGTGTCGTTGGTACCTGAATAAAATCCACCCCCCGCTGATAGCAGGCCGCAGCAAAACCGGTCATATCCCCAATAACACCGCCACCCAACGCCAGCAACGTTGTTTTGCGGGTATGCCGTTCCTGCAACAGCTGATCGAAAATAAGGTTGAGTGTTTCGAGGTTTTTATACTGCTCACCATCCGGCAAAGTGATGACCGTCAAATCATAATTTGCCAGGGTGCGCTTAATGAGATCCAGGTAGAATGGGGCGATCGTCTCGTTGGTGACAATGGCAACACGCCGACCTTTAATGTAAGACTGGAAATGCTCAGCGTCTGACAAAAGATCGGAGCCGATAAAAATGGGATAGCTTCTATCTCCCAGATCGACTTTAAGTTCCAGCATGGTAGATGACTCCCTCACTGTTTTCCCAAACCAACCGTTTGAATGATTTTTTTTATAACTTGCCGGGGTGACATGGTGGCCGTGTCCAGAACAAGGTCTGCGATCGACCGATACAGTGGGTCACGCTCTTCAAGCAACCTGGTCAGAACCTCTGCACGGTCTGCCCGTTGCAACAATGGCCGTCGTTTGTCTTTTTCCGTTCTCTGCAATTGAATTGCTACCGGGGTACTCAAATAAACCACAAACCCATTGGTGCTCAACTGCCGTCTGTTTTCCAATCGGCCAACAGCCCCCCCACCGGTTGCCATGACGACGCCTTTCTGAGTGCAAATATCTTCGATGACCTGGGTTTCCCTGTCCCGAAACCCCAGCTCGCCTTCAACATCGAAAATCCAGGGAATATCCGCGCCACTGCGTTCTTCAATCACATGATCCGAGTCAAGAAAGGGTCGAGCCAGCTCTTTTGCCAGCATCCTGCCAATGGTACTTTTGCCTGCCCCCATGGGACCAATAAGATAGATATTTGTTAATGGCATGCTCTTTGCCAGCCTGACTTCCTGCCTGTGTGCAGCGAGCGTAGCGCATCGTAAGCAGTGATGACAACAAAAAACGGGAGCCAAGGCTCCCGTCAGAGATTTTAAAGCCGACTATATGCCAGCAGTTTAACGCAATGAAACACCTTCAGTAATAATTCTGGGCGTTATAAAGACCAGAAGTTCTTCTTTATCATCACTCTCTGTTTTATTGCGGAACAAACCACCAACCAGGGGAATATCGCCCAGGACTGGTACTTTGATAACACCTTGTTTCTTACTCTGCTTAAAGACACCACCAAGAACGACTGTTTCACCATCTTCAACCAGAACCTGGGTAGTAATCTCATTGGTGGAAATAATTGGAACGTTATTGGATGCCTGATCAGTGGTATCGTCATTATTGATCTTGATATCCATAATAACTCGACCATCCGGGGTAATCTGAGGTGTCACTTCCAGCCCCAGCACTGCATCCTTGAACGCAACGGAAGTGGCCCCACTGGAGGTTTTCTCTTCGTACGGAATTTCTTTACCTGATTTGATTATCGCCGTTTTCTTATCGGCGGTAATGACTTTTGGCTGTGAAATGACTTCACCGCCACCATCACTCAACAGCGCAGACAGCTCAAGGTTCAAAATCGTGCCACCATTGGTGGAGAAGCCGATAGCAATAGCACTTGAAGCCCCTCCCGTTACACTCAGGTCAGTAAAGACATCATCATCCTGCCCACCACCAATCGAGAGATCCCTGTTATCGCCCTTGATCGCATCATTTTTTGACCCACTCCACTTAACACCCAGTTCTTCCTGGAAGTTGGAGCTGAGTGTCACGATACGAGCCTCAATCATCACCTGCCGAATCGGAATATCCAGCTGATCGATCAAAGCTCTTAATTCATCCAGCTTGGCCTGCGTATCCTTGATCAACAGACTATTGGTTCTTGCCACCACCTGAACCGAACCCCTCTCTGTCAGCAGGCTGGCACCTTCTGCGCCTTTCAGTACCGTGGCAATTTCTTCAGCGTCGGCGTAATTAATCTGAACCAGATCAGTATATACCGGGGCTAACTCACGAATCTGCTTTTCGTTCTCCAGCTGCTCACGTTCACGTGCAGCAATTTCCGCTGCCGGCGCCACGGTAAGAACATTGCCTTCCAAACGCTTGTCGAGCCCTTTAGCCTTAAGCACAATATCAAGCGCCTGATCCCAGGGAACATTTTGCAGTCGCAGGGTTACATTACCCCCAACCGTATCCGATGCCACCAGATTCAGATCGGTAAAATCAGCGATCAACTGAAGCACCGCCCGGACTTCAATATCCTGAAAGTTTAACGACAGTTTGTCACCTTTATAGGAGAGCCCTGCTTTTCGTCTACTACGATCTTTAGGGTCTGGAGCCTTGACACTGACAGTCAGCAGATTGTCTGTCTGATAGGCCAGATACTCAAACTCTCCCTTGGGCTCTATGGTAATAATGCTGTTACCATCCTCAACAGCGGCATCAATAAACTTGATCGGTGTAGCAAAGTCGATAACATCCAGGCGATTTCTCAGGTTCTGTGGCAATACATTGCCCTGAAACTCCAGACGGATACGCCCCCCCTGCTCATTCATATCCATCGGAATCCTGGCGTCGGACAGGGCGATGATAACCTCGCCCTCACCATCATCACCTCGCTGGAAATCAATATCGGTAATACCTCTTCGCATTTCCGGGACTTGATAGGATGACTGGCTCCGCTGAGGTAACTCCCTTTGCACCGCCGTGGTGCTGTTATTCTCGCCAAGGTAAATGCTGAGCGTCCTGCCATCAGTCTGGGTGCTGAAGCGGGTAGGCTGCTGAAGATTAATAACCAGGCGGGTTCTGTCTCCGGCCTCAAGCACAGTCACACTCTTGGCATTATTAAAACCAATCTCATTGTACTTGGGGAGTTCACTGCGGGTAAAAGGCAGGTCTATGGAAATCCGGGGAGGCTTCTCAATGCTGTAGCCATGAGCCACCGGTGCCGCGCCATCAAAGCTCAAACGTATCTCAACCATCTCACCCGGCAATGCCGCTGAATCCATATTTTTCAGGGTGACACCCCACGCGGAAATAGGCAACATGGCCAGCAACGTATACAGAAGCCCTCGGACAGCCCTGGCCTGCAACAGGGGACTAATATTCATCTAACTTACCTATTTCAGAATTAGAATTGTTTTTTTCATCGGCATCACTGTTAAATAATCCAGCCCATTCCGCCACTATGGCCCAAAACCATACCCGCTCATGCTGAAGCATCCCCCAGATAAAAAAAGCCGTCCATCCCTGAATACAGTTGACTAACTCAACACAGCCAGCCGCGCACTGTCAACCGCTCAGGGTGTGACAGCAGCATCCTTGCTGGAAATATGATGATTAATTCACAATAAAGGAAATAAAATCACTGATTATTAAAATTAACGCGGAGAACTCTTGGTCGCTCAATCCAGTAACCTGGACCAGCAGGAACTATCTCGGTCACACGCAACTCCTGGTCATCGAGGTAAGTGATACGACCATGGTTACGCCCCATGAAATCACCCACACGAACCCGATGAACACCGTCAGAGCCACGCACCAGCCCCCAGAATCCTTCGTCGTTACTGATAGAGCCTACCAAACGAAACGAGTCCAGTTCAAACTGTTCCAGGTACTGCTTAACACGGTGTGGGTCTGGCTTGATGTTGCTATTGAGCTGTTCCTTAGTCAGTTCAATTTTCACCGGCTGCTTAAAAGGACTGCGCAAGGCAGATGCCTGATAAGTAAACGCCTCATAAGGCCTGAACTTGGGCAATGGCTCAATATTACCCGTAGGACGGGCCCTCATCTCAGCCATATAGTCATCAATATCCTGATACCCACGGCCACCATCCAGACATCCGGAAAGAATCAGCGCAGCACCGGCAACAAAGACAAGTTGAAGCAGCTTCATCATAGCCCCCCCTGATCATTGTAGCGGTAAGTTTTTGCAAGGATGTTCATGGTTAACTGACCATTCTTGCCCGGGCGAATCTCAAAATCATGCAGGGTAACTATTCGCGAAAGACTGGCGACACCACTGACGAAGTTACCCAGATCATGGTATGTGCCGGTCACGCCAATACTGATTGGCAGCTCTATATAAAAGTGGCTGACATTTTCATCCTGAAGTTTTATTTCTTCGATCTGAAGACCTGCTCCACGCCCGGTAAAGGTAATGTCTTCAAGCAGCCCGGGCACCTCTGTATCACTGGGCAGCTGTTTCACCAGTGCACCAAACGAGTTTTCCATTTCCGTCATCTGTTCGCGGTAGGCCTGCAGGTTGGCCGACTGGAACGCCCTGATTCGATACTGCTCCCGTAAATCCTGCTCTTTACTGGCAGCAGCATCATACCGCTTCTGCAAACCGGTCAGGTGAAACTGATAACCAAGCCCCAGCACTAACGCCAGAGTCAGAATACAGACAAAGACCCTGGCTCCCAGAGGCCATGAACCGATGTTATCGAAATCAATGTCATTCAGATCAAGCTCATTCAGCTTTTGTATTGAATCTGTAAGGTTCATAGTCCCCCCTTGGCCTGAGTGGGGTTGATCTGCTTAACCGTTAGATCAAACTCATTCCAGCGCTGGCTGTTAGCCGCTACTTTCCTGACCGCTGTCAGATTTGGCTCAGCAAACCATTCAGAGTTATCGAAGTTTCTCATCAAGGCAGAGATACGATTATTGGACTCGGCAACCCCGACCAGCGACAGACGATCTCCCTCCAGGGTTATCTGCTTGAAATAAACCCCCTCAGGAACCACATGTGCGACCTGGTCAAATATGCGAACAATCACAGGGCGGTTGCCCTGCAGGTTTTGAATGACCTGCATCCTCTCCAGCAGTTGTTCTTTCTTGGTTCTCAGGTCCTTGATTTCACTGATCCGCTGATTAAGCTGCGTAATTTCATTCTGCAGATACTGGTTACGGCTCTGCTGCTGACTGATGTTATTGCTGATATAAAGATCACCGACAAAGACCAGGCCAATACCAACCAGCACCGTTATCGCCCAGAGGGCAATGAAACGCTGTTTGCGCTCTTTCCTGAGTTCTTCACGCCAGGGTAAAAGGTTAATTCTTGCCATCAGTCGAAACTCCTCATGGCAAGGCCACAGGCGATCATCAGCGCCGGGGCCTCAGTGGCCAGTTGGTCCTTATCCACTTTCCCAGCCATGGACATTCCGGCAAAAGGATTTGCCAGCCTGGTCGGGACCCCCAGTTTGTCCTGAATCATTTCCGCCATACCCGGGATTGATGCGGATCCTCCTACCAGGGCAATTGCATCCACATCATTGAACTGGCTGGATGAATAAAAGAATTGCAATGAACGTGATACCTGCTGAACCACCGTTTCACGAAAGGGCTCCAGAACTTCAGGTTCATAATCATCAGGCAGTCCCCCTTTACACTTGGCTTTCTCTGCTTCTTCAGGGGTGAGCCCGTAACGGCGCTGAACCTCATCAGTCAACTGCCGTCCACCGAATAACTGCTCACGGGTGTATACGGTTTTACCACGGCTGATCACATTCAGTGTGGTTTTCGTGGCGCCAATATCGACGATAGCCAGCACCGGATCCTGATCTGGCAGGTCAAGCTGGCCATCAATCAATTCGCACGCCCGCTCCATGGCAAAGGCTTCGACATCAACAACCCTGGCCGTTAATCCACCAAGTCGAAGTGCCTCTTCGCGCATTTCAACATTGTCACGACGGCAGGCTGCCAGCAAAACTTCAACCCGCTCGGGATTTTTTTCGTTCAGACCCTGAACTTCAAAGTCGATGGCCACTTCATCCATGGCGTAAGGAATATACTGGTCAGCCTCAACAGAAATCTGGGTTTCCATCTCATCTTCACTGAGGGAAGCATCCATATCGATGGTTTTGGTGATAACGGCAGCGCCTGACACCGCAACGGCGGCGTTTTTCAGGCCAGTTCTGGATTGGGAGAGAGCTCTTGCAACGGCTTCACCAATGACATCAACTTCATGAATATTATTTTCAACCACGGCTCCTGGCGGAAGGGGCTCAACACAGAAAGCTTCCACTCGGTAAACACTGCCTTTCAGCCCTAACTCAATGACTTTGACAGATGTCGAGCTTATATCCACCCCTAACACGGCATTTGATTTTTTCTTCAGCAGCCCAAACACTGGTGCAATCCTTGATTATTAGTTATAAGATCAACGGCCTTAATTTAATAACAGTCTGTATACTTTCGCAATTACAGTCGCCATTCAGCCAACTCTAAACACTGGATTTTTAAGGAAGATCCTTCGGCAACCCAAGACGGTGTCGCGTACAGGAAAACCACATTTTCAGCTGATGGCCATTTCACCATATAATACTCAGTCACGAACGGCTGTCAGGACGACTCTTGTTATGACAAGACAGTTCAAAGATGTCACAACTTCAGCCGGTGGCCTTCGCTTAATCAGGATGCCCTAACAGCATGAAACGGTCGGTTAAACTTCTTAAATTCCTGCTCTGGTCACTAGTAACAGTAGCCAGTGGAATTCTGCTTGTCAGTGCCAGTGCCTATTTATACCTCAGTCCTTCGCTACCTTCTGTGGAGTCCTTGCGAGACGCCAAATTACAGACACCTCTGCGAGTTTACTCTCAAGATAATCTTCTCATTGCCGAGTTCGGCGAAAAACGCCGGTCCCCCATTCAGTTTGAAGACGCCCCCATACACCTGATCAAAGCCTTTATGGCTGCCGAAGACGACCGTTTTTATTACCATCCCGGCGTTGACATCATGGGCCTGATGAGGGCCGCTGTGCAACTGGTCAGCACCGGCAGCATTCAGTCCGGTGGCAGTACCATAACAATGCAGGTGGCCAAGAACTTCTTCCTGAGCCACGAGCGGGTATTTTCGCGAAAATTCAATGAAATCCTACTCGCTTTGCAAATAGAACAGCAACTGTCCAAGGATGAAATCTTTGAACTCTATCTCAATAAAATTTACCTGGGAAACCGCTCTTATGGTGTCGAGGCCGCCGCACAGGTTTACTATGGCAAAGCCATCGATGAGTTGAATCTGGCCCAGATTGCCATGATTGCCGGTTTACCAAAAGCACCTTCCCGCTATAACCCGATCAATGACCCCAAACGGGCCCTGATCCGACGGGACTGGATCCTGGGAAGAATGAAAGATCTTGGCTACGTCACCCATGAAGAATATAGCAACGCCGTCAGCCAGCCGGTTACTGCCCGCTATCATGGCGCAAAAATCGAACTTGAAGCGCCTTATATCGCCGAGATGGTTCGACAGCAAATGGTTGAGCAATACGGTCTGGATGCCTACACCGAAGGTTTTAAAGTCTACACCACCACCAGCAGCGAGCTGCAAAATGCGGCCAACCTTTCGGTAGCCCAGGGGTTAATGGCCTACAACGAACGCCATGGTTACCAGGGCCCGGTCACCAACCTGTTTGATAATATTCCGGAAGAAGGCTGGCAGCAGCGCATCAATAAAACTCCATCGCCCGGTATTCTGTTACCCGCCATGGTCACCCGGGTTGGCGAGGAAAACGTTGAAATTGGTCTGAAAGACGGCAACAGCGGTAAAATCAGTTGGGAAAATCTGAGCTGGGCAAAGCCTTTTCTGACCGTAAACAGCGTTGGTCGTACACCTGAAACACCTGCGGATGTTGTGAGAATCGGAGACCAGATCTGGGTCAGGCTTACAGAAGATGGCAGTTATCGTCTGGCCCAGGAACCACAGGCACAGGCAGCCCTGATTTCCATGCACCCGGAAAATGGTGCAATTCTGGCTTTGGTGGGAGGGTACAACTTCTATGACAGCATGTATAACCGCGCCACGCAGGCCATTCGTCAGGCTGGGTCATCATTCAAACCCTTTGTTTATGCAGCGGCCATTGCTAACGGCATGACTGCGGCAACCATCGTCAATGATGCACCGATTGTCTTTGATGATGCCAACCTTGAAGATAGCTGGCGGCCCAATAATGACAATATGAAGTTCAATGGTCCCATGCGTCTGCGTGAAGGTCTCTATCGCTCCAGAAACCTGGTCTCTATCCGTGTTCTGCGTCAGATGGGTATCAGCAAAACCGTTAACTATCTTAAGCAGCTGGGTTTCAAGGAAGAGTCTTTAAGCCGTGATCTGTCACTTTCCCTGGGCAATGTTTCCATGACACCGCTGGAACTGGCTTCTGGCTATGCAGTTCTGGCCAATGGCGGTTTCCGCATTGAGCCCTGGTTTATCCAGCGAATTGAGACCAATGACGAACTTATTTTTGCCGCCAACGCAGCAATAGCCTGCAATGAAAGCTGTATCGCCAGCCTGAATCAAGACACCATGGAGGGTGAAGAAGAGAACCCTCTTCTCAGCGATCCAGAACTTGAGGAAATGCTGATTCAGGAAGACACTTTGCTCACTAAACCCGACGATCAGCCGGTAATCGCCCAATCCGTTATGTCACCCCGGGTGAACTACATCATGAACGACATCCTGAATGATGTCATCTGGAAAGGCACCGGCAGACGCGCCCGGGAATTAAAACGGCAGGATATCGCCGGTAAGACCGGAACCACCAATGACAGTAAAGATGCCTGGTTTGTTGGCTTTAACCCGGATGTCCTGACGGCCGTATGGGTGGGTATGGACGACTTTTCAACCCTCGGGCGCTGGGAATACGGAGCCAATGCAGCTCTGCCCATCTGGATTGACTATATGCACACCGCCCTGGAAGGCAAACCGGAACATAAACCGGCACAACCGGAGGGCATGATCACCCTGAAAATTTCACCAGAAACCGGACAGCTTGCACTGCCCGGAGATCCCAACGCTATTTTTGAAATTTTCCTCCAGGAAAACGCTCCGCAACAATACAGTGATGAAGGGCTGCCATCTCTTGGTGAGATGGACCATGAGTTTTCACCGGAAGATCTTTTTTGATATTGATCAAATATCCGCAACAGAGTTCAGAGGGTAATGGCCAGGGTATTCCGCCCTGGCAACGCCAGAGTCAACTGCGGCCTGAGCCACAGCGGCAGAAACCCTGCCAAGCAGTCGGGAATCCATAGGTTTGGGAATGATATAGTCCGGCCCAAAACTCAGCCTGACGCCATCGTACGCCTTCATTACCACTTCCGGGACAGGCTCTTTTGCCAGCTCCCGGATGGCATTCACGGCCGCAATTTTCATCGCTTCGTTAATGCGTGAAGCGCGGACATCCAACGCCCCCCGGAAGATAAACGGAAAGCCAAGGACATTATTGACCTGATTCGGATAATCTGAGCGCCCGGTAGCCATAATGACATCAGGACGAACCGCCTTAGCCAGCTCAGGACGAATCTCCGGGTCAGGATTGGCACAGGCAAAAACAATCGGGTTTTCAGCCATTTTCGCCAGCTGTTCCGGAGACAACAGGTTGGCACCGGAAACGCCAAGGAATGCATCCGCCCCATCAATGGCGTCATCCAGTGTGCGGCAGGGTGTTTCTACAGCAAACATCGCCTTATACTGGTTCAGATCATTCCGTTCTGAATGAATGACGCCCTTGCTGTCCAGCATGAGAATATTTTCTGGCTTGAAGCCGCAGCTGATCAGCAGTTTCACACAGGCAATGGCCGCCGAACCGGCCCCCAGGCAGACCAGTTTTGCCTCTTCAATATCCTTTCCGGCAATCTCAAGGGCATTAAGCATGGCCGCTGCCGTTACAATCGCGGTACCGTGCTGATCATCATGGAAAACCGGAATATCACAATCTTCAATCAGACGACGTTCAATTTCAAAACACTCAGGTGCTTTGATATCTTCCAGATTAATACCGCCAAAGGTACAGGCAATTCGCTTCACCGTATCAATAAACGCCTGCGGACTCTCAGATTCCACTTCAATATCGATCGAATTAACACCGGCAAAACGTTTAAACAGCAGAGCCTTGCCTTCCATAACCGGCTTACTGGCCAGTGCGCCCAGATTACCCAGACCAAGAATCGCTGAACCATTACTGATTACCGCAACCAGATTACCTTTGCCGGTATAACGGTAGACATCCTCTGGATTTTCGGCAACCGCCCGCACCGGCTCCGCGACACCCGGGCTATAGGCCAGTGAAAGATCCAGCGCGGTCTCTGCCGGCTTGGTAATTTCAATCGAAATTTTTCCAGGTTTTGGAAGAGCGTGATAATCAAGTGCAGCTTGCTTCTTTTCCATGAGTTTTTTACTGATATGGGGAGGAGGTTATATGAAGGCCCAGAATATATGATGGAAATGGGGGGAACAAGGTCAATTGGTAAAATATCAGGCCATACAAAAAAGGCGACTGCAAAACAGTCGCCTTTTTAAACCTTTCGGTCGGTAAGCTGTCAGCTCGATTACTTGCGAGCGCCCAGCTTGCCAAAACGCTTGTTGAAGCGCTCGATACGGCCGCCGGTATCCATCACCTTCTGAGTGCCGGTGTAGAATGGGTGGCACTTGGAGCAAACTTCGATGCTCAGTGGCTTGCACAGCGTAGAGCGAGTTTTGATTTTGTTACCGCAGCTGCAGGTAACTTCGATTTCTTCGTAGTTAGGATGGATATCCTGCTTCATTTGAGCTTCCTCGAACTGGTGTATGCCGCCACCTGACTCTCAATAGAGCCCTGGTGTTATCAGGCTCGGGAGACAGGCACCGCAAACGGAACCCACCCCAGCATAATGAGCTGAGAGGGTAAAGAGCGGTGGATACTACCAGAGATTATGGCGGAGGGAAACAGTCTTATGTTCGTCCCATATACGTAGTTTTCAAGCCATTATCCGATCATCAGCACAACCTGCAATGACAAAAAAAACAGTACACAAAAATTAACAAATTACCGTTTCAATTCTTTTACCTTCCACTCTGTTTCAGAAGAGAAACTATTGGATAAAAACGGACATCCAGAAAAAGTCTGACGAAAACCGGCGACAGAGCCCTTGAGGCAGTAGACTGGATATCCATCGTCAATATTAATGAAACCACAAATAACAGTGCCCAACTGTGTCCGGTGAATACCATGAACATAGAATGCTTGTATTTTTATGATATTGACCTGGTGTGGGCCGCCAGCAGGCAGGGCTATATCGGAATACACAATGTGCTGCAAGCCAACGAAACCGATTCACCTCCTCCATATGATCTGGCATGGGCGGCCGTGAATGGGCAAACAGAGACCGTCAACGAACTGCTGGCCAATGGAGCTGTTCCCAGTCTGTCTACCTATGCCTTATCGTTGGCAGCCGGCCAGGGGTATGCCGACATCGTCGATATTCTGCTGGCCCACGGTGCCACTCCATATCAGTCACCGGATGCATTGGTGTGGGCCGCCCAGAATGGTCATTTTGTGATTTTCAACACCCTGCTGACCCACGGGGCCACTGTGCACCAGTCGCCAGACGCCCTGGTAAAGGCCGCCAAAAATGGGCACACCAACATCGTTGACATCCTGCTGGCCCACGGAGCCACACCCAGCCTCGCTCCATTTGCCCTGTCGCTGGCGGCCCGGAATGGGCATGCCGGGATCGTCGAAACTCTGCTGGCCCACGGAGCCACCCCCCAACAGTCACCAGAAGCCCTGATGTGGGCTATCCAAAAGGGTCACAGCACGATTGTCAACGCCCTGCTGAGCCATGGAGCCGACCTTAACCAGTGCCCGAAGGCCTTAGTGTGGGCCGCTGAGAATGGTCACGTTGAGACGGTCAAGACATTGCTGAACAAAGGAGTTCCCCCGGAGTATTGTCAAGAAGCACTGGTGCATGCCTCAAGAAAGGGACAGCTTGAGATCGTTAACGCTCTGTTAGCCAAAGGTGCCAATCTCCATCGGTCGCCAGCGGCCCTGGATCATGCCGTAACTAATGGGTATGTCGAGATCACCAGCGCATTGCTGACCACCGGAGCCACACCTCAACAGTTATCCAAGGCCCTGGTCTGTGCCGCTACAAGAGGACATGCAGGGGTCGTCCACACTTTGCTGGCCTATGGTGCCATCCCACACCACTCTCCAGATGCCCTCGTGATTGCCGCCCGTGAGGGTCACATTCAGGTTGTCAGCATGCTGTTGGCCAACGGTGGGACTCCCCATCAGTCTCCTGAAGCCCTGGTGCAAGCCTCCTCGAATGGCCATGTCAGTATCGTTAAAACTTTACTGACACACGGAGCCAACCTCCACCAGTCACCAGCAGCCCTGGCCTGGGCATTCAGGAAAGGACAAACCGAAATCACTTACCTTCTGAAAAACCACATACCCGAGTTACAATGCCAACAACCAACACTTCTGCAACTGTGCGCACGAACGTGCATCCGTAACCGATTGATCGAAAATCTGAATATCAGCGGGCAACCGGTACGGCCAGCAATTGAAGCACTGCCACTGCCCGATCAATTGAAGAAGTTTATCTACAACCCACTGCTTCCAACACCTTCCTGAAACACTGAGGCAGAAGAGATCAAAGTGGATAACCTCAAACCACCCGACCCGGTTTCTGTTCATGCCAGCTTTCAGTTCCTGTATCATCTCCCCCATAGAAATACCACGATGGAACCTGAATGAGCAGCAAACCGGCGGACACTTCTGACGCAGCAAATGATCAAGCAACCACCGAACAATCCGTCTCCGCCAGGCTTATTGCAGAAAAATTTATCAGAGTCGCCATCCCTTCTCCTCTGAGGCAATTGTTCGACTACTTACCACCAGACACGCATTCTGCCACGGCCATTCACCCTGGCAGCAGAGTTATCGTGCCTTTTGGCCCACGGCAAATGGTGGGGATTGTGCTCTCCATCGAATCCGGCACTGACATTCCTGCCAATAAGCTGAAACAAGTCATTTCTGTCCTGGATCAAGGGGCTCTTGTACCAGAGGATATTATCCAGCTATGCCAGTGGGCAGCCCGTTATTACCATCACAGCATCGGAGAAACCCTGCACCAGGCTCTGCCGAAAAACCTGCGCCTGGGAAAACCGGCATCCACCGGCAGCATTCCTTTCTGGTACCCCCTGGTTGAACCGGACAGTGAGTTACGAAACCAGCTGAAGCGATCAAAAAAGCAGCTGGCCGCCCTGACGCTGATTGGTGAAAATCCTGCCGGCATCAGCGCCACGGAGCTCCATGAATACGGTTTCAGCAAGAGCACTCTAAAAGAGCTGGCCAAAAAAGGATTGATCCATTCCCGGGATGTTGAGCCTTCCCCACGCCTGTTTACCGAAACCACCAACCCACTGAAGTCTGCTCACCTTCAGCTGAACGAAGAACAGGCGTTTGCCTGTGAAGCCATTACCGATTGCCTGGGATCCTATCGCACTTATCTTCTGGAAGGCATCACCGGCAGCGGCAAAACCGAAGTGTACCTGCAGGCTATTTCAGCAGCATTGGCCAACGGTAAGCAGACATTAGTGCTGATTCCGGAAATCGGCCTCACGCCTCAGACGGTCAGGCGCTTTCGTGATCGTTTCAAGGTACCGGTTGCCTGCCTGCATTCGGGGCTCAGCGATGGTGAACGATTACAAGGCTGGCTCGAAGCGGCCAGGGGCACGGCTGGCATATTGATTGCCACCCGTTCAGGCATTTTCACCCCAATGCCACACCTTGGGCTTATTATTGTTGATGAGGAGCATGACGGCTCTTATAAGCAGCAGGAAAGCCTGCGATATAACGCCAGGGATCTTGCCATATTCCGCGGCAGCCAGTGCCACTGTCCGGTCGTCCTTGGATCGGCAACCCCTTCCCTGGAAACGCTACACAATGCGCATCAGGGAAAATACACTCAGCTTCACCTGAAGCAGAGGGCAGGGAATGCGCGTCCACCCGCCATGGAGCTGCTGGATATGCGCCACCAGGTTCTGAAAGACGGCTTATCCACAGAACTGCTGCAAAGAATGACTGCTCATCTTGGACGAGGCAATCAGGTGATGGTTTTCCTGAACCGTCGTGGCTATGCGCCATCCATGATCTGTCAGGACTGCGGCACCATTATCGACTGCCCGCACTGCGATGCGCACATGACCATTCACCGTTACCCTCCCCATATGCACTGCCATCATTGCGATCTGCAACAGGCTATCCCATGGCAGTGCCCATCGTGCCGGAGCAGAAAGCTTCAACCTGTAGGCCAGGGTACGGAGCGGACAGAGCAGACCCTCAGCCAACACTTCTCCGGTTATCCCGTGCTGAGAATCGACCGGGACACCACGCGCAGAAAACAAGCGTTGAGCAATATGCTGGAGGAAGTGCAGTCCGGCAGACCCTGCATACTGCTGGGCACACAGATGCTGGCGAAAGGTCACCACTTCCCGAATGTGACCCTGGTTGCCATCGTCAATGCCGATGCAGGGCTGTTCAGCTCTGACTTCAGAGGACCGGAAAGAACCGGCCAATTGATTATGCAGGTGGCGGGGCGAGCAGGACGGGGGAATAAGCCCGGACAGGTTATTATTCAAACCTATAATCCGGAACACCCTGCGCTCCAGCTTCTGTCCATGAACGATTACAGCCGTTTTGCCAGCAGTCTGTTTATGGAAAGAAAAAGCCTGAATCTTCCCCCACAGGGATATTTAACCCTGGTTCGATCAGAGTCGGTTAACCAGGGGGAAAGTGAAGCCCTACTCTCAGCGTTGAGACACTATGCTGAGCGGGCAGCCGAAGGCAGCAATGTTCGGTTACTGGGTCCGATTCCAGCCCCCATGGAAAAGCGTCAGGGACGCTACCGCTGGCACCTTCTTATCCAGGGAAAAAGCAGAAATCATTTACACGCGGTGGTGAGTAGCGTTGTCAGCTACCTGGAAAGCCACCGGCTTCCCAGACAACTGAAGTGGACGGTAGATATTGACCCTCAGGAGATGAGCTAGTACATGGTTTCAATGAATTTGACGGGTTGTCGTGCCTCCGGACTCCGTTCGTCCTGAGCCTGTCGAAGGGCGAAAACTCCGGACTCTGATAGATCATGCCAAGCACCCTTCGACTCCGCTCAGGGTGAACGGAGATTGTACCCGTCAAACTGAGGCTGACCGAGAATAGCGCACGTAGCGAGGAGGGCAGTCTATTCTCGGTCAGCCTCCTATAGCATCCGCGATATTGCCTGAATTTGTCCACGCTGGAAGTTCTGCATGGCACTTTTACGGGCAAAGTCGAGATATCTCCGGATATCACTGTCCGGCAGAGATTTATAAGTGTAAAGAAAGATATCCCGCATTCTTTCCGGCATATCTTTCCGGATATAGGGCTTCTCCTGAGCTTTCAACACCTGGGCAGGTCTCATTGGCTGCTCGGCACCTGCGGGCATGACCTCCCGAAGCATTCTCTGGGCTCCCACTGAAGCACTGGCAGCCAGCTCGGTACTCAGCTCAACAGCATCAAGTGCTTCCATCAACTCTTCTATTAAAATTATCCGGTTATTTCTGGGCAGCTCCGCCGACAGTTTTTCCCGGATATACATCTCCATTTTTGCCTGATTGGCAGGATCACTGGCTTCAGCCTCAAGGCGGAGAATTTTCTTACCCAGGGGCGATCCGAACCAGTCAATCAACCGGTCCAATTCACCCACCGACAACGCTTCATCCAGGGTTACTTTCATGGAAGCCCGAAAAAAGTCGGGACTGTAACGAATTTTGACCACCTGATTGACCGTATCCACAACTGGCTCAGGAATCGGATATTTCTGCTGCTGAAGAGTCATACTGTCGTGTATCCAGTCAAGCTGACGTTCCAGTCCTGTCTGGTCATAAAGTTTATCCAACAGCTGATGCTTTGCAGGTGATGCCAATGCATTGGCAGTAAAAAGCAGGGGAGCGAACAAACCTACAACTACTAATCTCTTTCCGTCCATAGTCAGAGCCGTGTTGATACCGTTTATTGTGAAACAGTCAGTTAATATATCTATCAACCCACTGTATGGAGTGAGCGACAGTGACTGGATTATCGCCAGAACGCTCACTTTTACCATACTCTGTTGAGTATCAGTCGTAAAGTTTACTGACGATGGCCGTTACCGCCGTCTCGACCCGTAAAATACGTGGTCCAAGATGGATCCTTTGAAACCCGGCCTGTGCCAGTTTATCCACTTCATAGTCAATAAAGCCCCCTTCCGGACCAATAGCCAGCACAGCAGGCCTGGAAATCTGATGCGGGCAGCTTTCACCCCCTGCCGGATGAGCCACCAGCCCCAGCTTTCCTGCCACCAGGGTCGGCAAACGATCTTCCACAAAAGGTTTGAAACGCTTTTCAAGAACCACTTCTGGCATGATCGTATCCCGGGCCTGCTCAAGACCCAGTATCAGCTGCTCACGCACTTTCCCGGGGCTTAACCAGGGGGACTGCCAGAAACTTTTTTCAACCCGATAACTGTTCATCAGGATAATCTTTTTAACACCCAGCGCCGTCAGATGCTGGAGTGAACGTTTGAGCATTTTGGGCCGGGGTAAAGCCAGCAGAACCGTCAACGGCAAGGCCGGAGGGGGAGGCGTATTCAGCTCCACTTCAAGACGCATTATTTCTGAAGACAGATGAGTAATTTTCCCCGTGCCCATGTTGCCATTCACCAGGCCAACACGCAGCTCATCACCTTCACTGGCCTGATGAACGTTGAGCACATGTCTTAACTGCCGCTGGTCCAGCTCTGCATGCCATTCATCAATAAAGTGTTGTTGCTCAAGGAGGAGAAGATTCATCTAAACAGCCATACGCTGATAAGCCAGTTAATCAGCAGGGAACTGAAACTGACACATTCATATAAAAGGAAAATCAGAGTGCTTAAAAAGCGACGCCTTTCCGATAATCATCCACAAGCCGGTCAATCTCATCAAGTACCCGATCAATGGCTGCCGACGGTAGCTTGATCTTACCAGATACCAGCTCATCCCTTAACTCATCCACAGACAAATAATTACTCGAAAGCGATGCTTTAAGTGGGTGAAAAACCGGATCAGAGAGTAGCCAGAGCAGGCCGTTCTGGACCACCTCAATGGGAACGTCAAATGGTGAATGATGGTAAATCCGGCCAGAATTAAACGCTTCCTGACCACCTGAGAAGTGGGGATATGGCATACTTCCTCCCTGAAACAACCGTGTCATAGGATAGCATAGCACCCGAACCTTCTGGGCGACCCCGTCTGGGCGAGCAGAGAGCATAGCGAGGATGATAGAAAATTGGTGGAAAATACGGTTTTGTTAGATTAGGGGGGGAAGTAGTTCTATTTGTCGAGCAAAATTGGACTTTCAGACCAATTTGCTACCAACGCGCGGCTGCATGGATAGAGGCAACTGCAGGAGCAGTTGCCACACAAGGCATACCATTCACGGTCAACTTCGTTCACTCAAAAGAACTATTGTCATCCTTCCAATCTGATTGCATTGAGGGGGGCAGAAATGGCGATTGATCCACACTGACATCCACATCCATGCGACCGTCATCAGTATCTTTCTCATTCTGCACCCGGGAATCTCGAACACCTTCTTCCCAGAATTGTTCCGGTGCAAAGACCTCGACACCTGACAGTGGCTTGAGCAACGTGATAACTCGCTCGAACTGACTCGGGGTTATGCTTGATTTCCTGCCAGTATTCACATTGCATTTGCCATTTAAGTCCACGGTCATTTTACTCTCTTGGTTGCGCAATACCGAATTGTCCGCGCTTGTAAGATACACCAGAAGATTAACCATGCCGTTTCTGCACGCGTACTCAAGCCAGTTAAATCCTTTTTTGTCTCTACAGTTATGATTTGTGTCTTGCTCCAGCAACAAACAGGCTATCTTGCCGCCGCAGGCATTATTGTTATTTTGGAACATACACAGCTGATGCAATGGTGTCTGGTTAGCCTTGTTGAGCGCGTTGACATTCGCTCCCAGCTTTATTAATGCCTCTACCACACTCAGTTGGTTATTACTGACTGCGATGTGCAATGGCGTATTGCCCAGTCGATCCTGGCAATTGATGATATCGGTGGAAAGTGCGGCGCTCTCAATACCAGCAATGCCAGCAATACCAGCGAACCGGTCCTGTTCCACCAGAAGTTCGATCAATCCCGGGAAGTTGTGCCTGGCGGCATGGTGAATAGGCTTCCAACTGTTGCTATCCATCATGTGCTGATTGGCACCTGCCCCAAGCAAGGCCTCAAGACCCACACGCCTGCCATTGCGCTCTTCGGATACACTGTCAAAACGACGAATGAATTTGGCGTCCTCAGCCCTGGCCCCACAAAGCAATGCCAGTGGCGTAAAACCATGTCCATTAACAACATTGATATTGTTTACCTTACCCGTGGCAATGATGGCTGCCACCGCCTCTCCATTGCCTGATATGGCCGCAGAGTGCAATGGGTTACAACCTCTCAAGTCGCCGAGGGTAATCTCTGTATTCAGATCAGCCCCTCCAGTAAGATAAGTCTGAATCTGCTCCAGCTTAACCACCTTGTGTTGTTCCAGGCCGACACATAACTTCCTGGTTTGATCAATGGTTTCCGGTTTAATCTTTGGCTCAACACCAGTTAACACCTTGACACTCTCTGCGTTGCCATTTTTCGGGTCCGAGCCTTGCTCTGACCCGAAAGTCATGGATTGCAAATCGGGAGCAATAGCTCTGCAAACTTCTCTATAACGATGAGGATGAGGATTAAGATTCATCTGTCACTCCAGGTATATATACCTATCATCTTTCAATTTTTTGCTTAAAGATGAATTTGACCGACAAAACAAGAAAAGGTTCAATACTTCTATATCTGCATTGAACACCAATGCTTACAACGATAATAAGCGTTGCGAAAGAGTACTAAGTTTCTGCCTCATCCGGTTTCCGGCTTTTCACAAACCGGGCAAAGAGAATTCCGCACTCAAACAACAGCCACATCGGAATGGCCAGCAGAGACTGTGAAATAACATCAGGCGGCGTCATGATCATACCGATCACAAAGCAGCCAACCACCACGTATGGGCGCTTTTCCTTGAGGCTTTCGACCGTAGTCACCCCCGACCACACCAGCAGAACCGTCGCCACAGGGATTTCAAAAGCGATACCAAAGGCAAAGAACAACTTCAGGATAAAATCCAGATAACTGTTGATATCCGTCATCACGGTGACTGACTCAGGGCCAACCGTGGTGAAAAACGAGAAAATCAAAGGGAAGACCACATAGTAGGCAAAGGCAATGCCCAGGTAAAACAACACAATACTGGCAACCAGCAGAGGAATTGCGATGACTTTTTCATGCCGATACAGGCCAGGCGCAATAAAGCCCCACGCCTGATGGAGAATAAATGGAATCGCAATAAACAGCGACAGCACAATGGTCAGCTTAAAGGGTGCCAGAAAGGGTGAGGCCACCTCGGTGGCAATCATGGTACTGCCTTCCGGCAGGCTGGCGCGGAGCGGTTCCGAGATATAAACGTAAATATCGTTGGCAAAATAAAACAGCCCGGCAAAAACCACCAGCACGGCAACCAGGCTTTTCAGGATACGCCCGCGCAACTCAAGGAGGTGCTGAACGAGCGGCTGCTCTTTATCCTGACCTTTTGATGTCTGTTGAGAATCATCCGACGTTTGTTGTGACATAGTTTACCAAACCCGTCGTAAAGCATCGCCCAATCGGGCGGTGATATAAGACAGGAGCGCGCAGAGCGCTCCGCTTGAGTGTTTGTTCATTCCTTGCTAACTTTATTCAGTCTTTTGTAGACCTACCGTCGGGCAGACGGGATGTAAAGTCTGCGGAGTTCGTGTGAGACTTGGGGAGCATGGGTTGATTCGTCATCGTAAAAGCTCCCACTGTGGAACTTTTATGCGATAACCAAGCCTAGGCGGCCCCACCTGTTCCCTGAGCTACGGACCGTGAAACAGAAACGTTCTTGAGCGATCAAGAACCCTCGCCCGCCAGGGCGGGGAGTGTCAGTTACTGCCCTTTTCCTGAGACAGGCGAGCAGAGGTGTCATTCACTGCCTGTTGGTTAACACTGCCATCTCCACTCACTGAGCCACTGTCAACCCCGGACGAGGCATTTACACCGGAAGACGTCTGGTCTTCGGCAGGATCAATGCTCACAGACTTTTTCAGATCATTGATCTGACTTTGAAACTGTTCGCGAGTTTTATTCAACTCTTTCATGACAGCTTCATTGTGCAATTGCTGTTTGATTCCGTCGGCATCAATCTCCCGCTCAAGCTCCTCTTTGACGGACTGAAAACTGCGACGAATTTTGCCCACCCAGTAAGCGGTTGTCCGGATGGCCTGAGGCAGGCGCTCCGGACCCAGCACCACCAGGGCAATTACGGCAACCAATAACAACTCTGTAAAACCTATATCAAGCACAGCGAACTATCACACCTCTCGATCGCCACTCAATTACCAAAGCGTAGCTGTAGCTCCCCTGCAAGAGGGGATCACACCTGGCTCAAAAGAACAGCTTCCGCCAAAACCGGCCTGAAAGCCCTTTTATACAGTCAAGACTGCTTATGCCTGGACTTTTCCAGGTCAGACTCAAGATTACGCTGCTCAACAGAGCCAGCCTTCAGCTCAGGCTTCCCTGAGTTTTTTTCATTATTTTTCTCACCTTCCGACTCTTCATCAGAGCCCAGTGCTTTTTTAAAACCTTTTACTGCATTGCCCAGATCACTGCCCATTCCACGAAGCTTTTTCGTACCAAAAAGCATCACTACGATCAACAGAATGATCAGCAACTGCCAGATACTGATGCCACCAAAACCCATTTTCTACTCCTTCAGCTCTCCATAAAGCTGATCAAATAATACACAAAGAGAGGACATATTACCCCATTCCATCACCAGGAGCCTGTCCGAGAATAGACTGCCCTACGCGGCAACTGCTCCTGCGTTGCCCTAGCTCCTGCATCCATACAGTCGTGCGGTGGCAGCAAATTGGTCTAAAAATTCGCTTTTGTTCGGCAAATAGCCCCGCTATTCACCTCACAAAACCGAATTTTTATCCTCAATTTTCTGCCATCCTCGCTACGGGGTCGCCTAGACGGGCGCTATTCTCGGTCAGGCTCCCAGGGGCGTGGCTATTTTGCAACAAACGTTCAGGAAAAGTCGGGAAATACAGTTACCCGCGGGATGCTTTCTCTTCTATACCGGAAAGCCCGAAACGACGATCCAGCTCATTCAACACATCAGCAGGCTCAAGCCCAAGATGGGACAGCATGACCATAGTATGGAACCAGAGATCAGCCGTTTCATAAATAACCGCCTCCCGATTATGGTCATATTCTGATGCCTTGGCGGCAATCAGCACTTCTGCTGACTCTTCCCCCACTTTTTTCAGAATATGGTCCAGTCCCTTGCTATGAAGCTGTGCAACATAAGAGGAATCCGGATCAGCTTGCCTGCGGTTGCTTAATACTTCAGTCAATTTTTTGATTATATCGCTCATGTTTTAACCTGTGGGATGATTTACAGCAAAGAATACAGCCTTTACTGATGTCCATAAATCGTTGCCGGATCCTGTAACACCGGCTCTTCGGTATCCCACGATGCGTCTCCATGGTTATCACTGAGGCGACGATAAAAGCAAGACTTACGTCCTGTATGACAGGCAATACCACCTGTTTGTTCCACTTTCAGCAGGATCGCATCGCCATCACAGTCAAGGCGGCACTCTACCAGCCGTTGCGTATGGCCAGAGCTTTCGCCCTTGCGCCATAGCCTGCCCCGTGAACGAGACCAGTAAATGGCAACCTGTTCTTTCAGGGTCAGTTCCAGCGATTCCCGATTCATCCAGGCCAACATCAAAACCTCTGCGGTTTTATGGTCCTGGGCAATGGCTGTCACCAGGCCATCATCGTTCCACTGAACCTCATCCAACCAGTGAGTTGTTTTCATAACACTATCCAATCATTTTATTTGTTCACATACTTACGCGGCTGATCAGATATCATATCCCTGTTACCCACCGAGACACGACAACGTTAGCATGCAGGCACTAACACAACAGGCTTGGAGAAGATCACCTAAGCAACCATTGCCAAATAGCTGTTCACAACACCCTTTATCGTTAGCACGCCGCTCTACCTGGAAAGCATCTTCTCTCATCTGCATCCTGACGTTATTGAGCAAAAGCACATTATTACGATTACGTTCAGGAACAGGTTTATTACGGTCTGGAAAAGCTTGTGGCGTCTGCCTCATAGCTTCCGAGTAGGACGGCGGAGGCGCAGCACACAGGTGACAAGGCTGGGAAGCAACAACGTCATGCCCCGAGAAACGTCCAGGCACATCTGGACCTGACGCTTCAGTAGCGCCGTAGCCTGATGGTTGGGCGCGGCTTACAAAACCACCCGGAACCGAATTCATGGGGCAACTCCTGATAGCTGATGGATACCAATATGTTGACCCCCGGTAGTAAAAAAAGTTCATGGGCCGATTCGTGCCTGACCCGGGGGGTGTCATAGCAACGGTATAAGCTGGCAACCTTCTTAGCGAACAACCAGCCAACCACCCATTGCCACAGCCAGTAATCCAACCATTGTCTGATCCAGCAGCTCTTTTTCCACAAAAAGGGAACCTGAAGTCACCATCAACGCCCCGCCTGCCAGAAGTAGCAGAACACCAAAACGCCTCTGCTTTTGCTGGCGTTTTTCCGCCCTCACCTGCTGATGATGCAACGCCTGTTGCTGGTCAACCAGGGTTCGCACCGTTGACATCACTCTCTGGGCCATCACGGGAGCACTTAGCAGCCAGTCTGCACTTTGCTCCTTAATATCGCAGAGAATACCAGTTGGGCTGACCTGGCCTTTCATCCACTTTTCCAGATAGGGCTGAGCCGTGGCCCAGAGATCCAGATCCGGGTATAACTGCCGCCCCAATCCCTCGACATTCAATAATGTCTTTTCCAGCAGCACCAGCTGCGGTTGAACCTGCATATTAAAGCGGCGGGCCACCTGAAAGAGCCTGACCAGCAGCTGGCCGAAGGAGATATCCTTAAGGGGCTTTTCAAAGATCGGTTCACAGACGGTACGAATCGCCGCTTCAAGCTCTCCTACCGGCGTATCTCTGGGCACCCAGCCGGAATCCACATGCAACTGGGCAACCTTGCGGTAGTCCCGCCGAAAGAAAGCCAGCAGGTTACTGGCCAGATAGTGCTGATCTTCCGGCTCAAGCGTACCGATAATGCCACAGTCGATCCCGATATAGCGGGGCTCGGCAGGATTGGTGGTATCAATAAAAATATTGCCCGGATGCATATCCGCATGGAAAAAGCGATCCCGAAACACCTGGGTGAAGAATATTTCAACCCCCCGTTCTGCCAGTTTTTTCATATCCACATGCTGTGCTTTCATCGTGGCAATATCGGAAACAGGCACCCCGTAAATCCGCTCAACGACCATCACTTTTGTGCGGCAATAATCCCAGTACACCTGGGGCACAAACAACAGGGGGGAGGTCAGGAAGTTACGTCGCAGCTGGGAAGCGTTAGCCGCTTCCCGCAACAGATCAAGCTCATCCAGAATAGTACGTTCATAGTCGGCCACCACTTCCACCGGCCTCAAACGACGAGCGTCTTTTGATAAAGCAATCAGCACGCGGGCAAACAGATACATTAAGCCAATGTCTTTACGAATCACCCGGTCAATGCCCGGACGAATCACTTTGACCACCACTTCTTCCCCGGTATGCAGCTGAGCGGTATGAACCTGGGCCACCGAGGCAGAAGCCAATGGTTCACGATCAAAACGGGCAAACAGGGTATCAACATCGCTGCCCAGGCTGGACTCAATAATGCCAATCGCTTCGGCGGCGGGAAACGGCGGAACATCGTCCTGAAGCCGGGACAACTCATCACTGATATCATCCGGCAACAGGTCCCGCCGGGTTGAGAGGATTTGCCCGAACTTGATAAAGATAGGCCCAAGCGCCTCCAGAGAGAGCCGGACACGCTCACCCCGGGGGGCATTATTGCGGATAACATAGCGCCAGGGCAGCAGAATCAGCAGACAGCGCAGCCAGAACGGTGAGCGCTCCGAATCAATCAGATTATCCAGCCGGTTACGGGCGACAGCGGCCACAATTTTCAACAAACGGATCAACGTCAGGCCCCCGACTTATGATTTGGCATCAGATGTATTTTTTGCAGGTTGTATGGTTTGCCATTGCTCCTCCAGCCGCTCCATCGACTCAGCCAGGCACCCCACTTCCTCCGCAAAGCTTTCCACTTCAATCCTTGACGGAATCAGGCGAAGTTCTTCCTGAAGGTACTCCCCGAGGTTGTCCATAACCAGCTGCTGCCCCCGGTGAACATGGTCACCGACGAAGCGGAGCCCCCGGGCCATAAAATGTCCGGTGATGTCGCCAAAGGTCTGGCAAAGCGGTCTTTCCCAGTCCAACTCCATCTGCTGGTGAATCTGCTGCAAATCAGCAATCAGTGTCTTATCACCAGAAACACTCAACCCGGGAACATCAGCAAACGGCAGATTCCTGCGCGTCGCCAGTGTGACAAATGCAATGCTGGAACCTGTAAAGGTGGCATCCACCGCATATTCGCGCTCTTCACCAAGAGTACTGGCAAGACGAATACGGTCATGCTCAAAGTGGACATAACATAACCACTGCGGCGAAGTGCACTGAAAAGCCACCACCTTACCAAACCAGTGCGACAGTTTTTTTATGGTGACCGGATCCAGAGCCAACAGTGAATTGACCTGACGCTCGAGGGCGGCCAGCAACCCCATCTTGACGACGATGTTATCAACAGAGCTGTCAGAAGAGCTGTTATCAGAGTCGGCCATCAGGGCTTAACTCCCTTATGCAGCGCCACAATGCCGCCGGTCATATTGTGGTAGGCCGTATTGACAAACCCGGCCTGTTTCATCATGCCTTCCAGCGTCTCCTGATCCGGATGCATGCGAATACTTTCCGCAAGGTACTGATAACTTTCGGAGTCCCCGGCCACCAGCTTGCCCATCATTGGCAGCAAACTGAACGAATAAGCATCGTAAGCCCTGGTCAGCAATGGATGGTTGGTTTTGGAAAACTCTAGAACCAGCAACCGCCCACCCGGCTTTAACACCCGGCACATAGAGCGAAGTGCCGCATTCTTATCCGTCACATTACGCAGACCAAAAGAGATGGTAATGCAGTCAAAGGTGTTATCCGGGAAAGGCAGGCATTCCGCATTGGCCTGGACAAACTCCATATTGCCCACAATACCCTGATCAGTCAGTCGATCCCGACCGACGCGCAACATGGATTCATTGATATCCGCCAGCACAACCCGCCCGGTTTCTCCAACGATACGGGAAAACTGCCTGGCCAGATCGCCAGTCCCCCCGGCGATATCCAGCACCACATGACCGGGCCTGGCGGCGGAAAGCTCAATGGTAAAACGCTTCCAGAGCCGGTGAATGCCCATGGACATCAGGTCATTCATCACATCATAGCTACTGGCTACCGAGTGAAAGACACCCGCTACCAGCCCTTCTTTATCACTCTCTGGCACATCACGATAACCAAAGTGCGTTGTGCCATCATGCTTTTGCTTGCCACTGTCAGTCATGATCCTTCCCGGCATTCGTTCGATCAATCTTATGGCTGGTTATTGTAAAGGCAAATGACTTATGGCGTAAGCATGAGAACAGGTATCGTCGCCATTACCGGAAAAAACGGCGAATGCTCTCTATGGAACTGCCCTGAAATAACTGCCACATTTTCGATGTTATCCAGCAAAGAAAAGCCTTGCCACAGAGAGACGGATGCGCGGAGAAAAGAAAAATCTTTTCCTCTGAGCCTCCGTGTCTCTGTGGCAAACAGAGGAAGTTATTCAGGTAGAATTTCTAACCGGGAGAGAATAGGAGCGAAGTCATGGAATAAGCTTCCGTAATCAACTACCATCACAGCCATTATTTATTATTGGCTCTGTCATTACTCATTCTGCCCCATGGACTTCAACCGTATCTCCGGCCTGCGCAGCCACCCGGCCTGGCGACTGTTGCAGGCAGACAGCGCACCGCTGATTATCAGCTTCCTGCACCGCGCCTTTATTGCCACCAACCAACGCTCGGTGGGGGCAGAAGAGCTGGCCACCAGGCTGGACGATTACCTGCACCATCTACGGGAAACCACCGGGGAGAACCGGTACCCCAAAAAAGGGCGGGATTATCTCAACAACTGGTCTGCCGGTGAACACGGGTATTTAAGAAAGTATTACCCACCCGCCAGCATGGGTGATGAACCGCTGTTTGACCTGACGCCCGCCACCGAAAAAGTGATTGAGTGGATTGCCAGTTTTGAACAGAAACAATTTGTCGGCACCGAGTCCAGACTACTGACCATTTTCCGGCTACTGCGGGAAATTGCCGATGAGACCGAAACCGACCCCACCCTGCGCATTCAACAATTAGAGCAGGAAAAGACCGCCATTGAACGACAGATTGCCCAGCTTCGTGAAGGTCATGTCACCCCTCACGACGGTACCCGTATCAAGGAAAAATTCCTGCAGGCAGAAGATACCGCACGGCAGCTGTTGTCTGACTTCCGTCAGGTGGAAGAGAACTTCCGGGCACTGGACCGGGGCGTCAGAGAGCGGATCACCACCAGCAGCAGCGGTAAGGGCCAGATGCTGGACACCATTTTCTCGGAGCAGGATGCCATTACTGAATCGGACCAGGGGCGCAGCTTCAAGGCATTCTGGAGCTGGCTGATGTCCCCGGTCAGCCAGGATGAATTGCAGGAGACATTGCAAAAAGTCCTCCGGCTGCCGGAAATCAATAGCCTCAACAGTGATAAAGACCCTTTGCTGGACGGCATTCGTTTTCGTCTGCTGGAAGCCGGGGAAAAAGTGAACAGCACCTGCGCCCTGTTAGTGGAACAGTTACGCCGCTACCTGGATGACCAGGCCTGGCTGGAAAACCGCCGGATTATGGAGATTGTCCGGGATATTGAGCAGAACGCCATCACCATTCGCCAGCACCCGCCACCGGATAAACTGTTCACCACACTGTCGCCATTAAAACCGGAAGTGGAGCTGCCCATGGGTCGGGGGCTGTTCCGCCCTGCCCTGCGCCCGGTGATTGATGAAGTGCCGGAAGAGGGTCAGGGCGATGTGGACACCAGCGCACTCTATAATCAGCACTATGTGGATGAGCAGGCCCTGAAAAGCCAGATTCGCTTCGCCCTGCAAACCCGGTCACAAATCACCCTGGCAGAACTGCTGGAACTCTACCCGGTGAAAAAAGGATTAAGCGAAGTGGTCGCCTACTTACATATCGCGGCTGAATCGGATCGGGCGGTAATCAACGCTGAACATAATCAAGCGGTTCAGTGGCTGGACAATACCGGGAATACTAAAGCGGCGTGGATGCCTTCGGTGATTTTCACCCGTTAATGGTTTTTTACCTATTAATCACTTCGTCATAACAAAATGAGTAAGAATGAATCAGCCCCATCACAGGGGAACGCCAATCTGGGTGTCGTTGTGGTCAACCTGATGAAAGGTGTTGTCTACCGGGACCAGAATCCAGCGGTATGGCAGCAGCTTGAAGAACTTCATGGGCCAGTATTGGACTATGTCCGGGTCATGGGTCTGGACCTGATCCTGGACGAGGCCGAAGGCTACGCTTTTCTCCGGCAACTGGATGAAGAGACCACCGAAGCAGACGACGACAAGACAAAGCTGCCGCGACTGGTGGCCCGTCGCCCCCTCAGTTTTCCGGTCAGCCTGCTCTGCGTACTGCTGCGCAAAAAAATGGTGGAGCAGGACGCCAGCGGTGGTGATGCCCGGCTGATCCTAAACCGTGAACAGATCGTTGAGATGATGCGGGTGTTCCTGCCGGACCGGGCCAATGAAGCCCGACTGTTTGACCAGATCGATACCCACATCAATAAAGTGGCCGAATTTGGCTTCCTGAAAAAACTGTCCGGCAATCCCCCCGCCTGGGAAGTACGACGCATCATCAAGGCACTGGTGGATGCCGACTGGCTGGCGGATTTTAACGACAAACTCAAGGTATACCGGGACCATGCAGACACACTCGTTTGATTTTTCCGACAGCACAAAACGGGCTGGCTTTCGTCTGGCAGCCCTGGAAGTGCTGAACTGGGGAACCTTTCACAAAAAAATCTGGGTCGCCACCCCCGGTGGTGATAACAGCCTGCTGACCGGGGATATCGGTTCCGGTAAATCCACCCTGGTGGATGGTCTCACCACCCTGTTGGTCCCCAGCCAGAAAATCACCTACAACAAGGCGGCGGGTGCGGAAACCAAAGAGCGCAACCTCACCTCCTATGTGCGCGGATACTACAAAAGCGCCAAGGATGACGACACCCTCAGCGCCAAAGCGGTGGCCCTGCGCGACCATAACAGCTACAGCGTCCTGCTGGCCCGTTTTGTCAACGAAGGGTTTGACCAGACCATCACCCTGGCCCAGGTATTCTGGAGCCGGGATAACAGCAATACGCCGGAGCGCTTCTATCTGGTGGCACGAAAACCGTTATCCATTGCCAAACACTTCAGCGGCTTTGGCAGTGATATTGGTGACCTGAAAAAAAAGTTGAAACGAAAGGAGCACATCAAGCTGTTTGACAGTTTCAGCCAATACCAGGCCGAGTTCCGTCGCCAGATGGGCATTGACAACGATCAGGCTTTGGAGCTGCTTTACCAGACCGTCTCCATGAAATCCGTGGGCAACCTGACCGAGTTTGTCCGCAGCCACATGCTGGAAAGCACTGATGCCGAAGAGAAAGTCAACGAACTCAGTCGTCAGTTTGACAATCTTAACCGGGCTCACGAGGCGGTACTGAAAGCTCGCCAGCAAATTGACCGCCTCGCCCCCATGATTGACAACTGCAACCAGTATGAAAGCATTGAGTCAAGCATTGCGGCCCTGCGCCAGTCCAGAGAAGCGCTGTACGGTTTTTTTGCCGATAAAAAAATCACGCTGCTGACGGAGCGCATCCAACGCCGGGAACAGGAACAGCAAAAACTCGAATCCCGCCTGCAGGAGCTGCGTCTGTCCATTGATGACCTGCGCACCACCAGCCGTGAACTGGAACGGGCCATTGACCAGAATGGTGGCCAGCGCCTCTCCGAACTAAAAACAGAACTGGAACGACTGGGACGGGAACGGAACCGCATCGCCAAAGCCTGTGATGATTACCAGGCACTGTGCAACATCCTGGAATTCTCCCAACCTGCAGACGACGATGGTTTTTTTCATAACCGGCAGCAGGCGGAAACCGGACTGCAATCCCTGGAGAAACAGCAGGCCGATCTGCAAAACCAGCAAGTGGAACACCGCGTTGAGTTCCAGAAACTGCGCAGTCAGCACGATGAACTGGAAGCAGAGATCGCCTCGCTGAAAAGTCGTCAGTCCAATATCCCCAGCCGCAACCTGGCCATCCGTCAGGCCCTGAGTGAATCCCTCAACCTGCCGGAATCCACCCTGCCCTTTGCCGGTGAACTGCTCCAGGTTCGCGAAGAAGACAAACACTGGGAAGGGGCGGTTGAACGAGTACTCCATAATTTTGCCCTGAGCCTGCTGGTGCCCGATGAGCACTACCAGTCCGTTGCTGACTATGTGGATCGCACCCACCTCAAGGGACGTCTGGTCTATTACCGGGTTCGCCAGCCCGCCCGCGCCACGGCCGATACCCTTGACCCTCGCTCCTTGTGCCGCAAGGTCTCGATCAAGACCGACAGCCAGTTTTACAGCTGGCTTGAGCATGAACTGTCCCAGCGCTTTGACTATATCTGTTGCGATCAGCTGGCCGACTTCCGCCGGGAGGTTCGGGCCATCACCACCGCCGGACAGATCAAAAGTGGCGGCAGCCGCCATGAAAAAGACGACCGTTACCGTATTGATGACCGTTCCCGTTTTGTCCTGGGCTGGAGCAACCGGGAAAAAATCTTCACCCTGGAAGCCACCCGTAAACAGCTGGAAGCCGACATTCAGAAATCCGCCAGCGCTGAGATGCGGTTTAACCAGCAGATCAACCAGCTGAACCAGCGGCAGTTAGATCTGAAGCTGCTGCTGAAATACGCGGATTTTGCCGAAATCAACTGGCAGCCCCTGGCCATTCAAATCAACAGCCTGGAACAGGAAAAGCAGCAGCTTGAAACAGGCTCCGACATTCTTCGCACCTTGCGCGAACGCCTGGAACGTTGTGAAGCAGCTACTCGTGAAAAAGAGGAACAGGAGCGTAAACTGACCAGGGAGTCCGGTACCGCTGCAGAGAAGCTGAAACAGGATCACAAACTGCTGAAGTTTTCTGAACAACAGCTTTCAGAGCTTCCGGAAACCGCCCGGGAGTCATGCTTTCCCACGCTTGCCGAAATGGAACATGAAGCCCTGGGGGACAAAAAGATCACCATTGAAAACTGCGACAGCTCCCAATCCACCATGCGCAGCTGGCTGCAGCATCGCCTGGATAGCCGGGAGAAAAAGTCCCGGGAACTGGCGGCCCGGATTACCGGGCAGATGGCGGACTATAAAAACGCCTATCCCCAGGAAACCCGTGAAGTGGACGCCTCCATGGGCTCAGTTGCGGAATTCACCGCCATGCTGGAAACCCTGCAAGGGGAAGACCTGCCCCGCCATGAGCAACGGTTTAAACAGATGCTTAATGAAGGCACCATCCACAACATGGCCATGTTCCAGAACTGGCTGGATCATCAGCAACAAACCATTCGGGATAAAATCGCCACCATTAACCGCTCCCTGGCCGCTATTGACTACAGCGACGGCACCTATATACGACTGGTGGCGGACAATCACCGGGACCCGGAGATCAACCAGTTCAAAATCGACCTGAGAAACTGCCTCGGCGATACACTGACCGCCGATAACAGCGATGATGCCTATGCGGAAAACAAGTTCCTGCAGGTGAAAACCATTGTCGAACGATTTAATGGCCGGGAAGGCCAGAGCGAACTGGACAAACGCTGGACCCGCAAAGTGACCGATGTGCGCAACTGGTTCCTGTTCAATGCCTCGGAACGCTATCGAGAAGATGACTCGGAAAAAGAGTTCTATTCCGATGCCGGTGGCAAATCCGGAGGGCAAAAGGAGAAACTGGCCTACACCATCCTGGCGGCAGCACTGGCCTACCAGCTGGGTCTGGAGTGGGGCGAAAACCATTCCCGCTCTTTCCGCTTTGTTATGATCGACGAAGCCTTTGGCCGGGGTTCTGACGAGTCCGCCCGCTACGGGCTGGAGCTGTTTCGCCGGTTGAATCTGCAATTATTGATTGTCACCCCCCTGCAGAAGATTCATGTGATTGAAGATTATGTGAACTCTGTCCACTTTGTTCATAACCAGGGCGGGAACCACTCTATGCTCCGGAACCTGACCATTGAACAATACCGACAGGAGAAACAGCAGGAGCAGGAGCGTCTGCTTAAGGAAACCATAAGCCAGAACCGGGCAGAAGCCATTAGCTAAATGATTACCCTCACCGAACTGCAAAAAAAATCCCTGCGCCCCTGGAGTTCCGGGGCGTTTTTGAGAAGTGTGTTGCAGGGAGAATCCCTGTTTCCGCTGGAAATTACGTTTCGCAAACCTTCCGGCAAAGTGCTCAGCCAGGAGTTTGCCAAAGTGCGGGACTGGATAGCCCTGTTACACAGCAATAGCAAGGCGGTAAAAGGCAGTGGTTATCGGCTGGATTATCGCAGCATCAACCATCAGCAGCTCGGTACCCAGCGCCTGCCCCAGCGCATTGTGTTTGAACACCGGGAAGACTGGCTGGGTTTTATCGGCAAGATCAAAGCCTTTCGCCAGTTTGATGAACTGGCGGGCACAACCAGACGACAGCTGCCAGAGTTAATGCCCTGGCTGCTGGATAAACCGTTAAAAGCCCTGGAGCTGGTTGATAGCTGGCCCCGGTTGCTGAAGGTCTGCCGATATTTTCAGCTGAATCCAAAACCGGGGCGTTACATCCGCCAGTTGGATATCCAAAGTGTTGACAGCAAATTTATTGAAAATAACAAGGGCATTCTCTCGGAGTTGCTGAGCCTGGCCCTTGAACCGGAGGATTTTGATGGGACCATCGCCGGGCTCGCGGAAAACGGTTTTGAGCGCCGCTTTGGTTTACGGTTTGATGAGCCGCTGGTGCGATACCGGTTATTGGATCATCCCGGCCCGGTGACGGATATCACGGTTCCGGTGTCGCAATTTATAGATCCGGGAACCGGCAAGGTGTTTATCACAGAAAACAAGGTCAATGGTCTTGCCTTTCCACCAGTACCGGATGCCATTGTCATCTTTGGGCTGGGCTATGGTATTCAGTCACTGTCTTCCATTGGCTGGCTGAAGGAAAAAGAGATTATCTATTGGGGGGATATTGACACCCACGGTTTTGCCATTCTCTCCCGCCTGCGCCAGCATTTTCCGCAAGTCCGCTCCTTGTTGATGGACCAAGCCACCCTGCAAACGCATTTGGCACTGTGTACAGAGGAGATGGACAGCAAGCGTTTTACTGGTGAACTGCCGGGGCTTACCCCGGATGAATCGCCAGTGTTTGCGGCCCTGAAAGATAATACCTTCGGAAAAAACCTGCGTCTGGAACAGGAGCGTGTTGGTTATGGCTGGCTGTTGGATGCACTTTGACCTGTGATAGCATTAGCAGCGAAAATCCAGGGTGAGGTCTTTCTTTTTGAACACATTCAAGTTTCAAGACCTAACACTGGTTTCTTAATGGTTTCTTAACACTGGTTTCTCTTGTGCGGGGCGGACCATATATAACCTCCAGCTTCTCTTTCCGTATAACATCTATCAGGTATTATTCGAGATTTCATTCCCAACCAGTACAGTACTTAAGAGCTGGCAAGTGTACGGAAGCATTGAGCTTTGAAATTTGAGTTTTGCAAATGAGCATAGTATTCACCCGACAAGATCGAAATCTTTACGACGTACTCAATCAGGCAACTGAAGATGAGCTGCTGCTGTTATCCAAAATTATTGGTGACAAATTCTCCAGTGACATTGATACCAACTGTACGGATCCATTCAAAATTGCCCGCGAGTTGCACCTAATGGGAGGACACTCTGCTGCTAATCTCTGGCGGGGTCACGGTGTCAGCTACAAGCAATAAAAAGGACACCCACTTTTTAAAAAGTGAAGAGAGCGACAGCGTCCCACAACTGGCTTCCTGACAACCCGCAGGGCCTCTGGTAAGCTTGCCTTCAGCTGCTCCCTTGTCCCGTTTTTCCTGACGCTTTCCGCCCTTCATAGGCAGCATTACACCATCAAGAGAGGCCGCTACCGTCGCAGCATTGGCTGGAACCTGAAAGTTGTCTGCCAGACATATACTCAAAAGGTTCAAGATACTGTTCCCACCGTTCACTGAGTTTTGCAGGAAGACGAGCCAAAGTACTGGCCGACGGTTTCATATTTCCCAGCAACTCAAGAAGGCTTGCCACTTCGGTTGGTGGCAACTGAGCCACCATCCATGCCGCTTGCTTTGCCGCCCTGGGTAACCAGAACCCTTCAACAATCCCTGCCTGGAGTTCCAGGGGGACTATACATTTGCTTCCTGAGCCGGATCGATACAGGGTTCGCTTTACCCGGACAGAGCCAGCAGCAGATTGGTATGTTTGATGATTTTGAGCCACCCTGCGATAAACGGTGCCCTTGACCTCAATAGAAGGTTCATTGACGTCCAGTTTTTGGAGGTCTTCAGAGAGAATCTCCTGCTCTGCAAGAGCCATGAGGTTATGCAGTTCATTTTCGTAATCCTCCCAGTGGAGCTCATGGCATGACTGGCGAAGAAGAGATAACCGATGTTGCAGCATCTCGATTGCAGGGCAGTGATTACTAGCGGGAATGGTCAGTGGGTGACATACTTCCATGGAGGGCGGCCTCTCGCAGATGATTCTTTTGTCACATGAAAATCATAGCTGCGTTTGGTCGCCTTTCTTGTTCGGGTATTTTGGCTCCGGGACGTAAATCCTGTGCTCCAGGGTCTGTAGTTGTGCTCAGTATGAGACTTTGACCCTCATGATTCTTAAATTCCCTTTTTGACGTGTTGGTTGACCCTTTTGTGTTTCTGCTGGCCATTGGCGGCACCTGATCCCCGCACGCATCATGCGGACCTATATCAACCGCCCTATTCTGATTGTTTCTCTGTCTCGGTACACCGTGATGATTTAGCTGTCATATTTCTTTCATCATTTCCCGTTATAACTGTTCAGCAACTAAAACAGGACATGACAGGCAAGGCCGATGAAAATCCCTTTCAGCAGAACCGCTCCATTACTGGCAGCTCTGATCATTTCAGGCTGTACTTTGGATATGCAATCTGCCAGCGTAACCCACCCGGATATGCAACCGGTTGGTCGCTATGCATCTGGCACTTTCTTTGAAGGTGCAGCAGAAATTGTCAGCTGGCATAAAACCAGTCAGTCGATTTTTGTCGTGAATGCCGGAGAAAAAACGATTGATATTCTGGATGCCAGCCAATTAACCAGCAAGGCTCTCGCTAACCCACTGACCGATTCAAACCTGACCAAACGAAGCAGCATTGATATTCAAAGCTATCTGCCAGACATCGAACTCGGTGCTGCAAACAGCCTGTCATTACATGATGGCCTGCTGGCTGTTGCCGTTGAAGCTGACATCAAACAGGAAAACGGCGTTGTTATTCTGTTCAACATCGATGATCAAGGTAATGCAACCTACCGGGATTATGTCCACACTTCAGCACTGCCAGACATGGTGACCTTTACCCCAAATGGTAAATATGCGCTGGTTGCCAATGAAGGTGAGCCTTCTGAAGATTACAAAATTGATCCTGAGGGTTCCATCAGCATTATCCAGATCAACGATAACGGTACCGTAGGCGAGGTCAGACAAGTTGGCTTTACTGAGTTTAATAAATACGGTCCAAGGCACAATGAGTTAAGCGAGCAAGTTCGGGTATTTGGCCGAAATGCCACCGTTGCACAAGACCTTGAGCCTGAGTTCATCACCGTATCCAATGACTCTAAAAAGGCTTATGTCAGCCTGCAGGAAAATAATGCTCAGGCAATCATTGATATTGAAGCAGCTGAAGTCGTTAAGATCTTCCCCCTGGGCTACAAAGATTTTGGGAAATACACCGCCGATATCAGTAACAGGGATGGTGGCGTGAATCTGAAAACCTGGGCGGGTGTATACGGTATGTATCAGCCAGACACCCTCGCTTCTTATGAAGCCAATGGCAAAACCTATGTTGTTTCTGCCAACGAAGGTGATGCCCGTGATTACTGGTATGACAGCCCTTCCAGAACAGATTGTCTGAACTCCGGCGGCCTGAAGTTTGATGAAGACGACGGCTGCCTTGCTTATACTGAAGAGTTCCGTGTGAAAAAGGTGAAGGTGGCTGATGAGCACCCAAATGCCGACAAAGCAAAAGATTCAGCCGGGATGGCTCAACTGAAAATCACCAACACTCTGGGAGACAGTGATAACGATGGTGAGTTTGAACAGCTTTATGCTTACGGTACCCGTTCCTTCGCCATCTGGGATGAATCCGGAAATCTGGTGTTTGACTCTGGCGATGATTTCGAGCGCATCACGGCAGAAATACTGAAGTCTGACTTCAATAACAATGACGATGAAACCAAAGGCGATAACCGCAGTGATGACAAAGGTCCGGAGCCTGAAGCCCTGGCCATTGGTGAAATCAATGGAAGACACTATGCGTTTGTTGGTCTTGAGCGTACCGGCGGCCTGTTTATGTACGACATCACCAGTCCGGAATCACCTGAATATGTCCGCTATATCCATAACCGGGACTTTTCCGTGAATGTGGCCGAGCAGCCTGAACTGGCTGGTGACCTTTCACCGGAGGGTATGGTCTTTGTGGCAGAAGCGGACAGTCCCACTGGCAAGCCTTTGCTGATCATTGGCCATGAGGTTTCTGGATCAACCCTTGTCTATGAAATCTTTTAACGACTATTCGTACAGCCTCCCGGGAGGCTAAACGTTTAAAGGCTTCCACCCGGAAGCCTTTTTTATGCTTTAAACAACCGGTATCGGACTAACGACATCGGCATTCTGTGCCCGGTGCCGCAGAAAATGATCCATCAGGGTAATCGCCATCATCGCTTCAGCAATGGGTACTGCACGAATACCTACGCAGGGATCATGGCACCCCTTGGTGACGACCTCCACCGGCTTGCCCTGACTATTAATCAACTTTCCTGAGGTGGTAAAGGACAATAAAAAGAGGACAATAAAAAGAGGACAATAAAAAGAATAAAAAGGACACCCACTTTTTAAATAGTGAAGAGTACATCATTTATTCATTTTTTAAATGATAGTATCCGACCTTCACCACCCCTTGGTAACATTTTGATTTTAAACGATTAAATATCGTGCCAACCATATATTCGAATAGAATATATGGTTCAAAATCAAATGATTACGTTATTTTGGTGGTGAAAGTGGGATAGTATTGATCATTGTAAGAATGTCTCATTCAAAGAATAAAAAGAAGAATTTCTCATTCATACCAAACAGGAAGCGTATAAAAAGCACTCAGCAACAGCCAGATAGAAGACACTATCAAGACAATATAAGAAAGAGCATTCAGAAGATTCTGGCCACATTAAAGTAAATGAAAATACGTTGATCAGGCAGGGTAGAGAGCACCGCTCACAGACATCCCATGAACCCAGCATTTTCCGGTGCTTTCTGCATAAGCCTTCAGTGAGGCCAGCTTGCCGACTGCGCGGTGAAAACGATTATGCCAGCGCATAGTCTCCAGCCATTCTTTTGGGTCAATACCCAAGCGCTCCAGGATAGGTGGTACATCGTCAGTTATACGACCAAGTTTGCCTTTTCGGACAATTCGGCCAGACCAGTCAACCAGTTCAAAGTAGCTACTGAGTGGGTATGGAATCGCCTGTTCCGGGTTTTGACCCTGAGCTTTTAACGGTTTCAAGTGTGTCTTTTGTTTTTTTCCGTTTGCGCTGTCGTATGACTCAATGCGCTCTTTAATAGAAGTATGTTCTGAGGTTTCCAGCGTTGCGGCAATTTTTGCCCGGATGGGGTTCAAGTCGACATAGGCCATGCAAGTCAGCAATGCTGCCTCATCTAACAAAGCCTGACTTTTGTAACGACCTTCCCAAAAGCGCCCTTTGCACTCATCCTCTTTATTGGCCAGCCGGGCTAAATATTCGTTGAGACAGCGCATGAACCAGCTGATATCCATTAACCGACCTCGGTACTTCTGGGCATATGCTTCGACACGCAGCAGCTCTGCTTTGCCCAGCTGATCGCCGACAAGAAAACGCTGAACCAGGTGCGGGCCTGAAAAAAGCTGCGTCCAGCGTTGTAAGACTGCTTTGGTGTCCCATTTTTTGGCTTGCTGACTATTGATATGGAGCACCACATGATAATGATTCGACATCACCGCATAAGCACAGACTTCCAAGGCAAAAATACCGGAAAGTGCTTTCAACCGATCAACCACCCATTGCCTGCGATGCTCATAGTTTTTGCCTGAGAAATTATCTTTGCCGCATAGGAAGGCCCTGCGAACGCAGCGTGCCATACAGTGGTAGTAGGGCGTACTGGCTGGATCTATGAGGTTTTTTCGGGCGGTCGTCATGTCATTTTTTTTGGTTACTGGGTAGATTTCCTTAATACCCTTAAGAGGTTCCAGAAGAAAAACAGACGGTGTGGCCGATTAATCAAATTTTTGGGTGTCTTTTATTTCACCCCAAGTCGTCGGTAACAGCGTGATGGCGCAGTCTGTCAGCACTGTCACCGGGGGCAGCATGCCACTCATCTTCAGCAGCTGCTCTTCAGTCAGTTCAGATTTGCCCGTCACCTGACAGTGTCGCCAGCATCATATTTACCTCTTTCAGGCATTCGTGAAGTTCTATTGCAGCACATGCTGGGCTCGACGGCCAACGTTCCTTTGTCAGCCTTAAAGTTGACTCTGCTCTCATGTTCTGTAGCAGTGTTAAGGCAAGCTTAGGTTTTTTCATAAGCTGCCATTGCCGAACCATAGCAATATCAGCATGATAATTATCTGAAGGCTCACACATTGCCTTCTCATCGGCATGGAGGCTTTTTCTTCTCAGAGTCAGGAGCCGAGCCTCAGCCTGAATGGGCAATCCAAGTTCTTGTTCGCATCGGCTCAGGGTTATATCCAGGTCAGGAATGATCGAAGCCCCGGATGTAGTGCACCATTCAGAACCCCTGAGAACTTGCAGATGATGCTGGGCTTCCGTCAGTTTCTTGTAGGTGTTTTGCTCTACTAGTGACTTTGCAAGCCCTACCAGTGACCTATGGTATTCCAATTCGTCCAGATCCTCTTCCAAGTAGACGCCCCGGAATAACCTTTCCGCATTGCTGAAATTTTGTTTATCCAGTTCTTCGAAGGCGTAATTGATTCTGCCTACGAAGGTATTTAGACCTGGTTTGCGGTTAACCGCATCACTGGTATCTTCATCGGAAGCAACTGCTCTGGAAGAAACCCCAATCTCTTTTTGCCCTGTTGCGGAATCTGCTGTGAAATCTAAATTTACGTGATTAACTGCAGATGGTTCACCGCTGACAGGACTGACGACCCTTCCGAAGACAGTGTTATGCTCCGCTTTAGCCATTTCTGAAGCTTCAGCATAGGGGGCAAAATAATTTCCCCCCTGATTGCATGAGGTTTTAAATAATGGGTCCATGGTTTTTCTCCTATCTTTAATTGTACTTGAGCATGTTGAAAGTCAGTCCTCAAAGGTTATTCATATTCATCAGAGTCTTAAATTAAAAGAAAGTTCCAAAACAGAAGCGAGGGTCAGGTCTTGATTCTTGAATAAAGTCAAGGAAAACGAAAAGCCAGGGTCAGGCCTTTGCATTTGAACACATTCAAGATTCAAGACACTGTTTCTCCCCTAACACCCATGTCAGTGAATCAAACCACAGATATTAATAAACTAAAGCTCATCAAAAACCGTTATCCGTTTTCATATACCAACAAGGAGGTTGAATTATGAACAATCCGATACTGCCCTCAAGCGCTTCCTGGCAGGATTTTTCCAGCTTGCCTGCTCCGGCCATGGAGGAAAACAGCAAGCGTTCCTTATTGTCAAAAGTCGGCAGGGCTGCTGGCAAGGCTGTTGTTATACCATCCCGACTTGCCTCAACGGTGCTTAATGGCGGTATTTTTGCTGCCTATTATGTGACCGCCCTGGCTGCTACCGGGCTTGCTTGCGCCGGAGGCACTGTCTTTGGCATGGCCAAAATTGCTGTAGATGTTGCCAGTGGAAAACCACATAAAAGCCTTCATGAATATACCATCACCGCTGGCCGAGAGACCTTCAACTATCTCTCCCGTCCTTACTACACAATGCCAAAACGTGGATCTGAAGCCATATTCGCCGGTGTTGCCATCGTTGCGGTAACTATCCTGGTATTCCTCGCAGGAGGAGGAGGAGCTAATATTGGTGTTGTGCACTTAGATGACAATTCTGACAGCACTGACTATAACCCTTCAGGCATCAAAGCAGCACTGCATCCATACAGACCTTCTATTCTCCTTGGGCGTAAAATCATGGAGAAAACTACCGGGGTCTTGAATCGTGGCAAGGTTATTGACTAACAAAAACCGGGGGCAAAAAACCTGTGTCATCTATGCCCCCGGTTCTCCGTGAGATTCGTTAAAACACCGCAACCGCCGCTACCAAAGCACTCAGGCAGTGCCTGTAACCCAGTCATCACCGGTTGCCCGCCAGTGAGGGCAAGCAGTCTTAAAGCACACCATCACCTCAACATTCAGTGTTTGTCCTGTTTTTGAATAGCAATCCATTGAAGGATTTTGAAGACGCACTGAATGAACGCTCACACTGCTAATGACATTGATCAATGATCTGATAATGCAAATGTGCCCACCACGGTCGATATAGTCCGTCATGCACTAAAAGAGAAAAAGAAAAATCATGGACAAAAACAACCTGATTGGCAGCATTTTTTTGGTCACGGGAACCACTGTTGGAGCCGGGATGATCGCGCTGCCGGTAACCACAGGCACTTACGGGTTTGCAGCGACCCTCTTTATGTTTATCACCGTCTGGCTTGCTTCACTGGTCATCGCCCTCGCTATGCTGGAAGCTAACCTCCAGCACAAAGAGGGTGCCAACCTGATCACGATGATCTCGGTCACTCTGGGGCGACCCGGAGAGATCATAGGGTGGGGAAGCTGCCTATTATTTCTATATTGCATTCTTGCTGCTTATTTGTCTGGCCTGGGGGAGTTAACAGGCTACTCCTTGTCATATATTCTTCCTCTTGACGTCAACAAGACGACGGCCGTTGTGGTGATTACGGCTATTGCCTCTGGCTTAATATATTCAGGCATAAGAATGTCGGAAAACATCAATCGCGTTTTTGTGATAGGTATTTTGCTGATATTTATCTCTCTTGCCTTCATTTCCACGCCCTATGTGGAAGCTCACAGGCTGAAAATAACAACATTCAACCCACCATTCTTAGCATTACCGGTTATTTTTGCCTCTTTTGGCTATCTGGTCATAGTGCCCACCCTGCGAAGCTATCTACACAGTGACGTGAGAAAAATAAAGATTGCCTGTGTGGTTGGTAGCCTTATACCACTGATCATGTACATTTTATGGGCAACGATTGTCATTGGGGTAATACCTGTTAATGGTGACAACGGTATAGAAAGCATTCTGCACTCTGGTGACCCATCAACAGGCATTTTACGGGCCATGGCAGAGTTCACAGACAATAACAATGTTGTATTGATATTCAAGGCATTCTTTTTTTTAGCCATTGCCACATCATTAATTGGTGTATCCCTGGGAACATTTGATCTTATTTCGGATGGTTTGCAGGCCAACAATATCAAACCCGGCAAGTTTACCCTGACTTTACTGACTTTTGCGCCACCTGCTCTGATAGTCATATTGCTGGATACTGTATTTTTAACGGCACTTGGTTATGCCGCAATATTTTCTGCTGTTGTTTTTGGCATCATTCCGGCCGTACTGCCCTGGGCCGGAAGAAACAAGGGTATCAAAAGCAGTTATCAGTTACCTGGCGGAAAAATAGCTTTCACTTTAATTATTCTCTTTTCCATTGCGGTGATAGTCGCTGAGCTATACAGCATCAATGAGGCATAATTTCAAAAGGATATGAATATGAAAAATAATGTTATTAAAGACCTGGTAAAAATTTGTAAGTACGCCGGTGGCCGCTTCGACCTTGTTCAGGCTGGCGGGGGGAATGCCGGGGCTAAAGCGGATAAAGGCAAACTGCTGGTCTCTCAGGGAGTGGGTTGCGTCCTTTCAGAAACGGAATTGAATCATGGTTATGTAACCGTTGACAGTGAAAAAATACTGGACGTTTTAGATAACGAAGACCTGTTGAAAAAATACAGCCTGAAAGAGAGTGTTAAAATAGCCAATCAAGCGGTCAGGGAAGCTAATGAATTGCCGGATATAAAACCCACCGCCGAAGTCTTTCTTCATGCCCTCCTCCCTTTTAAATATACCCTGCATTTGCATCCTGTCCTTATCAATGCCCTGTTGATAAACCGTGATGCCAAAAAAATCATATCAAACCTATACCCGGATGCTGGTTTTGTCGGGTATGCCGCCCCCGGGCTGGAAGTGTCCATTCTTTTCGCCCAGTACATGCAAAGCCTCACAGGCAAAGAGAAGCCGCATCTCTACTTTATGAAAAATCATGGCATTATGGTTGGTCATGATACTGTCGAAGGATTAATGGCCATTGTTGAAAACATGATGGCCATTGCTGAAAAATACTTTGCAGTTGATTACAGCCACATGAAAAATGCTACAAAAATTGCTGAACTCTATAGCGCAATAACTGGCATTCAGTGCATAGCTCACTGTTGCAACGACCAAACCATCAACCAGGTATACCGTGATGACAAAGAGGCCTTTTTCTTTACTCCCTGTTATCCTGATCAATATGTGTATAATGCGGTTCTGCCGGTGGAGTTGAACGAGTTATCGGCTCAGGAGATTGTGGATTTTAAAATCCATAATAATAATTTTCTACCAAGTGTCGTGGTGTACCAGGATAACATCTACTTTGTATCTACCAATTTAAAAATCACCCATGAGATGGAAGAAGTTTTCAGATCTCACCTGTTAATTGTTACCCTGAACAAACAAAACAGAAAAAAAATAGATACATTAGACAACAGCTTACACAATATTCTATTTTCAGTTAATCCGTTAAACCGATATCATTAGTGCAACTGATTCTCGATGAACCAGTAAGAGACTGTTGCAATGTTTCTTCCCAAGGAAGATATTAAGGAATTCATCACAGAAAACCGGTAACTTTACTCCGCTGTCATTCCATACAGGCGACTGCATGGATGCAGAGTAAGCCGGTGGATTTTTCGCTGCTAATGCCCTTGACGTCTACCGTAAGAGGCTGCCCTACTGCGGCGGTACCGAAAAAAAGAACGGTAACCGCCTTGGGGCTACCTGGCCCGGAATAATTTTTACAAGATACCCGGAAGCACTGGATTTAATGGGTCCACTTTTTGCCTAACTACCCATTGTTTCAGGTCTTCGCTGGTTTCGATGCCCGGTAAACTGGTGACGGTCTGAACCCAGATAAGGCCACCAACCCATGCAAAAGCTTCCGTTGGTGCCCCATCATTTACAAACGTATATTCTCTTTCCGTTGTGCATGCCAGGGGATTAATACCACTGGTAATCGGTTCGTTGGCCTCAGGCTCAACTCCATCAGTCTGCGTGGAGAACCCCCTGGTGGTTCTTCCAGTTGCCGGAGGGTAGTCGAATTCGTCGTAGGCAGGCACGTCAGCTGATTCGCCTCCACGGAAGTTGCCGCCACGAAAGGTGCCTCCACGAAAGGTGCCTCCACGAGAGTTGGCCCCACCAAACAAGCTTCCGAAATCAAACATTTCTCTGGACCCCAACATATTTTTTGACACCTTTGCTTCTCGCACCAAAGCATCCTCTGACTGTTTCAACAAGGTAAATCCGAAGGGAATGGCCAGTCCGGCCTCCCTGGACATGGCCGTTTTGCGGTCAACCCCCATGGCTTCCAGTATGGGTGCCACTTGTTGAATGCCAATGTTGTGCCTTTCTGAATCATTGCGCCCTTGTCCATGGGAAAAAAGCGCTCTCGAAGACGATGGCCGTTCCCCTCCAAACCGCGATACCTCGTGAAGGGCAAAGCCGACATGATGAAAGTCAGCACCTTGATGCAGCCCTTTGGGCATACGCAGCGCCACACTGAGGGGAATCAGTTTATCCATGCCCCGGGGCGAGAACTTCGACAGATACCTCGCTCTGATTGTGCTGTGCAGATCCACAGTGAATTCAGAACCTTCCAGTGCCTTTTCACTACTGGCGCACAGATACACCTGAACGATGGGTATATTCGTATCATCTTTTTTGCCATGATCCCCGATACCCGCAAGCTGCAAACGTTCCTGAACTTCAACAGGAAATTTATCCAGCGTTAGCCATGAAACGTTGACAACAGGCTGAATGTCCTGATTGTTACCGACAACACTCACGCCAATATCGGCCGTTGATACGGAATCGTTGCGAAATACGTTTACTGAAGTCATCCGGACCTGCTCAGCGAGGGAAGTTAACCGCTCCCCACTGGCCACTGTAGTCGTCTTCGGCTGTGTGCACTGGCCACTCATACGCGTCAGGATTTGAGCCATGTTGTTCATGGCAGTCCCGGTTCCGGAAGGGTCCAGGGAGTAATGCTCAAGCTGACGGGTAAACAAATCAAGGCCTTTATTACATCGCTGCTGTTCAGGGAGTTCACTTGCCCGGCTCCCCGCCATCGCATCGTCATAGGCAGGGGGCGCTGATGGGGCTGGATTTTCCGGTGGATAATGAAGGGCTTGTTGTTCCCTGGGGAGCTGCTGAAAAACATCAGGATTCATTGCCTGGCCGGTGGTACCACCATCACCAGAAGGAAATCCCTCACTTGAAGGAAGACCAGCGGACATGCCGGGTAAACCATGCTCACCGGCTTCCTGCTCCCGCTTATGCACATTGATTTCATCGATCAGGCAATCAATTCCCATGCTCAAGCAGCTGTTAGGTTCCCGGATAAGCTTACAAAATTTTGTCGCTTCAGGCCCTTCAACGCCCTCCCCAAGATTCAGGAATTCCTTTTGGAGGTGCTGGAGCAGCCCGGTAATAAGCTGGCGCTTTTCGCCGCCAGGACAACTGGACTTATCAATATTGGCAAACCCTGAAACCCTGAGCTGCTCTCTCAGTGCTTTAATTTTGAAGCCAGGATCCGGATCCGCTGCCGTGCAGAGTTTTCTAGCGATCTCTTGGACCTCCATTACTTTCCTGTTTTGCAGGAATTTAGCAAGATCCATGTGCGTTATGTTACTGCGCTCAATTCGCCTGACTGCCTGGCTGCCAACGGGTTGTGGTAGCAATGGATTTTGGGGAATGAATTGAAGGTTTGATTTGGTAATATTCATAATCGATCAGCTCTAAATACAAATTTTCCTTATTAGATTGCCTGGTTGGCTAAAAGTTCAATTGATAATGATTGGCTATTGAAACATTTGGGGAAATGCGGAACTTTTATCAGAAAAAAGTGATTAGTCAGTTATAGTTTCACAATTCAACAAACCAACAGGTTAATTTTCAAATGGACAGAGTTCTTGCAGACTCAAAAGCAGCACTCTACGCTAATCAACCTTGCCAACAGGTTCTTTCAGAAAATTCCATACCTACTGAAGATTCGAGTCTACAGCCACGACTGCTGGCTATTTTGCACAAATACCCACTTCAGCCCGTGAAAACTACCTGAAGCAGGAAGTAACTAACCAGAAGACACCATCTCCCCCCCTTTCAATCGATGATTTTTCAATATCCAATTCACCAGCTACTACTAAAGAGTTACGACTTCCTCAGGCAACTGATCCTTCTGTCTCTGGTGAATCTGAAAACGTTACGCTTGAAAAGGTGCGCGTTAAGTTTAAAAAAGATTTGCGCATTTCCCCAACACTCAGGGAGATCGAAACCAGATTCCACCAAACCGAAAAAGGCAAGGCATGGGAAGCCGACAAAAAAGCATTTAAAAAGTCCTTTATAATCGATGTATAAGGAAATGAAGGAGAAGAAGAGTCGGCAGCTAACCCAGACAAAATCGAATCATCTCCCCCCGGACATGCCTTGAATGGAACCTGATAATCCCGATAAGGTCAAACGTCGGCATTTACAGTCCATAGTTCTATTGTTGACAAGGTCTCTGATCCAGAGTAAATGTCGCTGAGAACAACTTTGGTCAAACGTATTGTCATGCAAGGTTTAATTGACGAATGAGTCAGTTATCAAATCGAGAGAGCACCCTTCTTGTTACCCACTGATTCTAATAGCAGAAAAGAAAGTCAGTCATGCCTTTTCAGGCCAGTTAAAAAGTCGAACATCGCGTATGTTATAACAACTTGCTACTCGGTTAGTGATTTTGCATATGCATGTGTTTTTTAATTATATTCCATATGTTTTATTTTTTAAGATTGAGCAATGAATATGATTCCAATTAATGACTTTAATAAATGTAAAACTACCCAAAGTGTTTTTAAAACTGTTGAATTGATCAGCACTGGCTTTAAAAGTCGATATATCAGAGTTTGTGAGAATGAATCAATGGTTCGACTTATCATAAAACCGGACAATATGACTCTTAATAGCTACCAAAAAGAATTGTTAATTTATCGGCACATTCAGAGTGTTTGTTTAGAGAAGCAAATAGAGTGGCCGACTTACATCCCGAAATTCTACGGTGAATGCTACGTAAGAATGGTTGGAGAGTCTGAGGATAGCGATGTGATTCTTGATTTTATAGAGGGGGATAAAGATCTACATTCAGAGCAGAAAAAAGACAGCCTTGATTTACAGAGGGCGATTGCGATTGAGTATTTCCCACCTCCCTATAAGTCTCTTGCAAGCTTGAGTGATGTTGAAAGGCAGGCACTTGATGAATATGTTGCGATAGATGCGGCTATGTCATTGAGGGATTTTCATAACACATACAATACTTGCATTGATCTGGATCTCCATATTCATAATGTTTTATTCAACCCACAAGAAAGGTCAATCGTATTTATTGACTTTGAGCATTCCAAAATTTGCCTTGATGAGGATAAATTGACTGATGGTGATATTGAATTAATGGCTAGAAGCTTTTTTAGTATTATGGAAGCAGCTTATATTCCTCTTACTGAACATCAGTCTTTTTTTCATGACTATAGATTAGCCCTTGCATGTATTAGTGGGAAATATGGAACAGACTATGAGCTAAGAACTATTGAGAGCCGTCACCCCATATTTGATTCTATAAAGGAAGGAAATCTGGATGCTTTGAAAAGTTGTGTCACCACTGAGTTGTTAAATACTTTACGATCATCTCAACATGACAAAACTCCCTTGATGGAAGCTGTGTTCCGAGGAAATATTGATATCGCAGAGTATCTGATAGATTGCGGTGCTGAGGTTAACTCAAAATCGGGTATTTATCATTCAACACCAATATGGAGGGCCGTTTTTGATGGAGATCTACCAATGGTTAAATTACTTGTAAAGTATGGGGCAGATGTCAGCGAACCTAATAAAGATAGCCAAACTCCACTGGATACTGCTTATATTAAAGGGTGTGATAGCATTATTGAAACATTATTAATGCATGATGCAAAGAGAGGTGATGAATTAACGCAGTAAAGATCTAAACATGATTGGGTGAAAGTCTCATACTGACTGTCTTTTCAGAGTTTGCGCTCCACGGAATGCCCCATAGCAACAAATTTCGCCCGGCCTGGTATAGGGTAACGGCCAAACACCGGTATGATGCTTACTGGAATACGACACCGTTCCAGTGAGAGGCAGGTTAGCCATAAAGGGCAAGAGTTCCTTGCGGTTAAGTTTCTTTTTGAGAGCCACATGACCTTTGGCATCAACACCATGTAACTGGAAACTCTTTTACTCAGATCAATTCCGAAAAAAGCTACCTGACCTTTTTATTAGTTCCTGATTTGTTACGCTTGCCCATGGTTCGCTCCGTTTCTTATTCTGAATGATGTTCCGTAAAACTCATTCTATCTTGGCTCATTTGAAGCCGTTTTGGGAGCGGGGCGGACCATTCCATTAGGTCTTTAATTATGAGTGACAGCTGTTGCTTATACTAATAAGAAAAGACATTTGCACAATGTAAGACCGGCCCCCTGCTTTTCTTCAATCCACTATCAGAGCATGAAGTGGTGGTCCTGAGCCGTACCAAGAATGGCGACATTACCAATATCACGCTACAAATTTGGGAAATAAGAGATGCTGGCACCCCGAATTGCAGACAACACGTATTTTGAAAACATTCACAACCTGATGATCAAACTCACTCTTTATGATAGTGCCTATTGGAAGCTGCCCGGAAACTTCCCGGCCTTTGGCCTGTCCATTAAGACATGAAACTAATGATCATGCCGGTAATCACTGGCCAAGACAGGAATGGTACAAGCCAGTGAGCAACCCTCTCTATGCAACCGCTGCCGGCCTTTCCAAGGTGCCGGATTGCCCTGTAAATCCGCCTGCTAAAACCATACGCTCCAAATCCCCACCCACTGTCGCATGCCCGGAGGTCTGCCCGCAAACACAACCGTTGTGGCAAAGAACGATTACCAAACTTCCTCCTGAACTTTTAGTCATGATTTTTGACTACCTGGAATTCGATGATATTCGGCATGTCAATGCAACCTGTCTGGCATTTCGGGATGTGGTCATAGAATACAAATACATTCAGGAACTGTCTTATTTTGCCCGACTTCCCCTGAGCTTTCGGGAACAGTACCAGCCAACGGCCCGGTGGCAGAAAAAATCCCTGCCCTTTCATCCATTTGATCATTCAGCACCGCTGAACGCCAGGAGGATATGGTTCAGGGACAGGGTAATAAACAACCTGCCTCAGATGTCGGCATTACTGTGCCTTACCACCCTGGGGAAGATGGAACCATGCCCGGCTTATCGTATGGTTCCGCGATTTAAAGTCACTCTCACCACGTCTGAAGCAGTGCAACAAGATTCTGACGATCCTGATCCTGTTCGCTTCAGCCCGTCCAGTCGTCATCTGTTGTTTTATGGTCGTTGTTTTAATGACGCTCGAATTCTGGCCAAGGATGACCGGGGGCAATGGGCACAACAGCCCCTGAATTGGTCCGATAACCGCGGCAGTCGGGTGATTACCGCGGCAAATTTCAGTGCTTGCACAAATCGCCTGTTAACCTGCAGCAGTGCGGGCTACATTAATACCTTGCACCCGGCGCACCGCTGTTGGGAAGAGGTTGGCGAAGAAATAATGCTGTCCGATCAGGTCGTCCAATTCAGCCCTTCAGGGAACTATATGGCGACCTACAGCAGGTCCAACCCTCTGAGAATCTGGCGCATGGAAGGAAATAACCAGTGGCAGGAAATGGAGGTGTGCGGCTTCTGCCCTGGAGTAAGCATTGTTGAAATCCTGTTCAGTCCATCGGAGCAGCATCTGTTACCGAAAGGTTTGTATGAATTAACCATATTATCTCTGAATGATCGTGGAGCCTGGTCAGCGCAGATAATATTAGAAACATCCTGTACTTGCATAGAGTATATGGATTATTCCAGATTCAGCCCAGTGGCGGATCAGCTTCTGGTCGGTTACTACAGTACTTTACCCAAAACTGGAAGGGTCTCTATTTTCAGCCCGGAACCCTCGGGGGAATGGCAAGAGACGATTATTTCCCCGGACTTCAAACTGCTTGAATTCAGCTCTACCGGTAAATACTTGTTCAAGAAATACCCCTGTGGCCCTAATTTGCAGCTATGGCCCAGACCGGAAAAATTGTCGGACTGGTGGCTGAATCCTCCTCTCTTGCCGCACCCGGATGCCCCATCAACAGCGATGCATGACTCAGTAATAGTGCTCAAACATGAATCTCGTTTAGATAAGGCGCAGTTCAGTCCGTCTGACAGCCACTTACTGGTCAGTTGTAAAACCGGTACGATCTATATCTGGGGGAAGAATCAGGCAGGCGAATGGTCAATACAAGCCATCAACAGGGACTGCAACCCAACCGCTAAACCCTGCTTCAGTCTGTCTGGCCTGCATGTGCTGACTAGCAACCTTACAATGGTAGGCATCCTGGGGCGCAGTCAGCAAAAGGACTGGCCGCTCAAGGGGATTATCAGGCAAGACGATATCCTGAAAGCCTACTTCAATCCACTATCAGAGCATGAAGTGATGGTCCTGAGCCGTCATACGGATGGTGACATTACCAATATCACTCTACAAATCTGGGAAACAAGAGATGCTGACAAGCAGGATTAAAGGCACTGGTCTGCGTGGTATGAGCAATGCAGACTCATCTTATTCAGAAGAGAACATCTATATGACTGATCAATCTCTACCAGAGACACCAACTGGCGTCCTCATGGGTAGAGAGGTCACAGTCTTGAAAAAGAGTAAACCTTCATCGCTCAATTTTCCCCCGGTAGCAGATAAAGCAAAATCAACTACAATCGTGGAAGAATCACAACATATTAAGAAAACCTTAGAGGAAACTTCCTGCGCATTTGCAAGATGTGTTTCACTTCATAATGAGATTAAGGTAGATAGTAGATTGTTATCCAACGTTGCTTCTGAAAAACAGGATATAGATAAAGAATACTTGCCCGAAAAACCTCTCATAAAAGCAAGTGACTCATTTTCATCTGCATTAGAATTGAGTATTAATGAACTAAACAATGAGGATGCATGCCACACGACGGTATCAGTTCTTGAAAAAAACTTCTCTAAAGAAAAGTACTCGAGACCTTATATTTTTTTCCCTTATGATCAGCAGATATATAAGACGTACATCAATAGTGACCCAGAACATAATTATATTTTTATACATAAGATTTATTATTTACTTCCTAATGTTAAAGTATATTCCCATGATTTCGTTATTCTCAGAAAAAGTAACCTTTTCGAAATCTTACAATCGATGGTAGGTGCATTCAGTCTTGATCAATGGCTCACTGGCGATCCTTCAACAATAATCGCAAACAAAAAAAATTATCAACATGCCAATGATTTAAATCTGTTTTCCCGGGACAACGAATCTTCACCATTTTTTACTAAGAAGAAGGATAAAATAAAAAGATTGGGAGAAGAATTAAAAAAAACTGAACAACCATTTTATAAAGCAATAAAAACAAGAAAAAATAAACCTTGCTCTAAAGCTGTTTTTAACCAGAAAATTTTACCCACATTGTTTTCAGCTTTAAGTAATTCAGATGATCACCCCTACTTCAGAATGTTCGCAGTTTCAAGAAGATACTTAAACATAAGACCAGAATATCAGCTGCTTTTAGAGGTATACAATGCACAAATATAAGTGGCCCACCCACCTTGCCCATTGTGGCCTATTCCGATCGAGCTTTGCCGTGAAAGAAAATTGCCACGGAGGCACAGAGACACGGAGAACAGAAAAACGCTTTTCCTCTGCGTCTCCGTGATTCTGTGGCTAAAGCTTTCATGACAGAGGGTGACAAACCATCGTCATGAACATTTGTACCCTTCGTGGCACCATTTTAACTTCCCGAAGCCGGGAGCAGGCGCTCAATGTCTACCTTGAGAATGGAACCTGATAATCATATTGAGGTCAAACATTGGCATTTACCGTCCTGGGGTTTATTTTGCAAGCGACAGCATCAAATCCCCCCCATCCAAAGCCTGCCTACCGGGCTGGCCAACAAGCCAGCCCAGGCAGATTTACTGGCCGGTCCAGAAGTACATTTATCGGTAAAAGAATATCAAATCATCAATTGCACAGAAGAAGAGCCAGTACCCCGGATGATGGCCAATGTATTGAAGATGCCTTTTGGAAAAGTAAACCATTACACGGACGTCAAATCACCTCAGGTGTCGTGCTCAGGGCCTATAGAAATGACAGGACATCTCTGAGAGCTGGCTTCTTCCTGCAAAAACTTTGCTTACAGAACATTCTGCATGACAATAAAAGAAAAATCACCCCGGATCAGGTCATTCAGGAATTCAACCGGAAGCCAAATCGAAACAATAAGCAGACATTGGCAATAGCACGTTTCAAAGCGGAATGTTGCCTGAGGAACCTGCTGTTGAATGGCCAGCGGGTCACATCGGATGAAGCGATTGAAGGTTATCAGGCAGCCACAGCCACACTGGAGTTAGCCCGTTTCAAGGAAGAGTGTTGCCTGAGACACCTGTCGTTGAATGGCAAGGCAGTCACACCGGATGAGGTGCTTGGGGATTTCCCGGATAGTCCGGAAGGCAGACTGGGGATGGCACGCTTCCAGGCGGAGTGTTGCCTGAGAAGTCTTTGGTTGCATGGCCAGCAAGTCTCACCGGATTCCGTAGTTGAGGGTTTTCAGGCCGTCAGGGCAACACTGGGGCTGGCGCGCTTCAAAGCGGAATGTTGCCTTAGAGGCCTGTTATTGAATGGCCAGCAGGTCTCACCGGATTCCGTGGTGGAGGATTATCAGGCCGCCAGAGCAACGCTGGAGCTGGCACGCTTCAAAGCGGAATGTTGCCTGAGAGGCCTCTCGTTGAATGGCCAGCAGGTCTCGCCGGATTCCGTGGTTAAGGATTACCTGGCAGCCAAAGCAACACTGGAGTTGGCGCGATTTAAGGAACATTGTTGTCTGAGGAGTCTGCCGTTGAATGGCCAGCCAGTCACACCAGATGCAGTAGTCAAGGGTTATCAGGCCACCAAAGCAACACTGGAGCTGGCACGATTCAAAGCGGAATGCTGCCTGAGGAGCCTGCCGTTGAATGGCCAGCCGGTCACACCAGATGCGGTGATTGAGGATTTCCCGGATAGCCCGGAAGGCCAGCTTGGGATAGCGCGCTTCAAACAGGAATGTTACCTGAGGGGGCTTTTTGTGGATGGCCAACAGATAACAGCGGATGCAGTGGTTAATAATTTCCCGGATAGTCCGGAAGGCAGACTGGGGATAGCGCGCTTCAAACAGGAATGTTGCCTGAAGGGCTTGGCGTTGAACGGCCAGCAGGTCATACCCGATCAGGTGGTTAAGGATTATCGGGCCGCCAAAGCAACACTGGAGCTGGCACGCTTCAAAGCGGAATGTTGCCTGAGGGGCCTGTCGGTGAATGGTCAGCAGCTCACAGCGGACGACGTGGTTAAGGATTTTCAGGCCGCCAATGCAACGCTGGAGCTGGCACGCTTCAAACAGGAATGCTGCCTGAGGGGCCTCCCGTTAAATGGCCGGCCACTCACACCCGGTGAGGTGGTTAAGAGTTATCAGACCGCCAATGCCACTCTCGAGCTGGCGCGCTTCAAAGCGGAATGCTGCCTGAGGGGTATGCCGTTGAATGGCCAGCAGCTTACACCCGGTGAGGTGGTCAAGGATTTTCAGGCCGCCAATGCAACTCTCGAGCTGGCGCGTTTCAAAGCGGACTGTTGCCTGAAGGGCCTGGCATTGAATGGCCAGCCGGTCACACCGGATGAGGTGGTTAAAGATTATCAGGTCACCAGGGCAACACTGGCACTGGCACGCTTCAAACAGGAGTGCTGCCTGAGGGGCCTGGCATTGAATGGACAACCAGTCACACCAGATGAGGTGGTCAAGGATTTCCCGGATAGTCCGGAAGGCAAACTGGGAATATCGTGTTTAAAAGCGGAATGCAGCCTCAGGGGCCTGCCATTGAATGGCCAGCTGATCTCGCCGAATACGGTGATAAAGGATTATCACGCACTCAAAGCGAAACTTGAATTATCGTACTTTAAAGCAGCATGTTACCTGGGGAACCTGCCATTAAATGACCAGTCGGTCACACCGGATGAGCTGGTCAAGGATTTCCCGGACAGTCCGGATGGTAAACTGGGGATTGCCCGTTTCAAAACGCAATGTTGCCTGAGGGACTTGCCGTTAAATGGTCAGCTGGTCACACCGGATGCAGTGGTTAAGGATTATCAGGCCACCGAGGCAACACGGGAATTGGCACACTTCAAAGCCGAATGTTACCAGAGGGGTTTGGCGTTGAATGGCCAACCGGTCACCCCGGATAAGGTGATTAAGGAATATGAACGGTGTGGTTGGTTACGCGATAGAGATTTTTTTTATTCTCATCTGCCATTGAAGGCAAGATCTCAGTTAAGTTTAAGTATTTCCTGATTCCCAGCAATGTGGGCACACCACCGGTCGATTGCTGCTTTGGCATCCACTCCATGTAACTGGAAACTCTTTTTGCTCAGATCAATTCCGAGAATAACAACCTGATTTCAAAAAGCAATGCCCTCGAAACCTGCGTGGTGACGCTGAATGGGCATACCGGCTGGGTGAGCTCAGTCGCGACATTGCCCGATGGGCGGCTGGCTTCGTGCTCTGAAGACACGACCGTAAAGGTGTTGGATCTGAGCAAACCACTGCGCAAAGAGCCAAAGGTGATGACGAACAATAGACACACGGGCGGGGCGAACTCAGTCACGACAGCGACCGATGGACGACAGGCTTCTGGTTCTCCTCCTCTGAAGAGAAGAAAAACCACTGAATAAGGTAAAAAATACCAATGGTATCGATTCTGAAAATTTCCAGCACAAGGAGTCAGAAATATATAATTTCATATGGTTAGCTGTTTACGGCCGGGTCTGGAAAAACAGACGCCTCCCATCAATGATTCGGTGTAATGGACGGATTACCGCGTTGGTGCTTGCCAATGTGCAGCCATCAATTAACGTCAGATTTATTGCATTGTCGGGCAGGAACTTTAGCGCTGTTCACCGGTCAAAGGCGGCATGCCTATAAATGCCGTTGATAATGCTTCCACTCATCCCTCCCGGGATACAACTCCGTCTGGTAATCCGCCGGGAGAAAAAAACACAGAGGGGGTTTCGGTGGTTCCTCTTAAACAAGTGTCGCCTTTACTGGCATTACCCGATGAAATGCTGACTCAAATTGCTGACAGCCTGACGTTCGTCGAATTTCACCGCCTGGCTTCAACAAGCAGCCGCTTGCTAACCCTGTTCAATACCGAAGAAAAATTGAAAAAACTGTCCGCTCAATATTACGGCACTGCTTCTGACGCATACAGAAAAACAATTGAAAACAGGGATATACCTGCGGTTCCTGACCATGACATTGAGGACCCTCTATTACGGCTGGCTTACCTTCGATATGTCAGCAATAACTACCTGATTGCACAAAGCAATTCCCTGAAAACCTGCGTGGCGACCTTGAGGGGGCATACCCACGGGGTGGTCTCAGTCACGGCATTGCCCGGCGGGCGACTGGCTTCCTGCTCTAATGACGGGAACATAAAGGTGTGGGATCTGAGCAGGCCCAAGGGGCAGGAATGCGTGGTGACGCTAAAAGAGCATAAGACCTTTGTGAATGCTCTCACGGTATTGCCCGATGGTCGGCTGGCTTCCTGTTCTTCTGACCGGACCGTAAAGGTGTGGGATCTGAGCAGGCCCAAGGGGAAGGAATGCGTGGCGACGCTGAGAGGGCATACCAGCGGGGTGATCTCAGTCATGGTATTGCCCGACGGGCGGCTGGTTTCCTGCTCTGAAGACAAGACCATAAAGGTGTGGGATCTGAGCAAGCCCAAGGGGCAGGAATGCGTGGCGACGCTGAATGAGCATACTCACTACGTGATTTCTGTCGTGGTATTACCCGACGGGCGGCTGGCTTCCTGCTCTGTTGACCAGAGCATAAAGGTATGGGATCTGAGCAAGCCCAAGGGGCAGGAATGCGTGGCAACGCTGAATGGGCATACCGGCTGTGTGAAATCGGTCAAGGTATTGCCCAATGGCCAACTGGCTTCCTGCTCTGATGACCAGACCATAAAGGTGTGGGATGTGAGCAAGCCCGACGGGCAGCAATGCGTGGCGACACTGAATGTGCATGCCAACTGTGTGAGATTCACGGTATTGCCCGATGGGCGGCTGGCTTCCTCCTCTGCTGCCGGGACCATAAAGGTGTGGGATCCGAGCAAGCCCGACGGACAGCAATGCGTATTGACGCTCAGAGGGAATACCGGTTGGCAGCTCTCAGTCACGGTATTGCCAGATGGGCGGCTGGTTTCCTGCGCTAATAAGGGGTTCGTAAACGTTTGGGATCCGAGCAAGCCCGACGGAGAGCAATGTGTGGCGACGCTGAAGGTGCATGCCGGGAGAGTGTCATCAGTCACGGTGTTGCCCGATGGGCGGCTGGCTTCCTGCTCTGACGACAAGACCGTCCAGGTGTTGGATCTGAGCAAACCACTGCGCAAGAAGCGAAGGGTGCTGATGAGGAATAGGCGCACGGACGGGGTGAACTCAGTCACGACAACGACCAATAGACGGCAGGCTTCTGGTTCTCCCCCTCTGAAGAGAAGAAAAATCACTGGATAAGGTAAAAAAACCAATGGTATCGATTCTGAAAATTTCCAGCACAAGAAGTCAGAAATATATAATTTCATATGGTTAGCTGTTTACGGCCGGGTCTGGAAAAACAGACGCCTCCCATCAATGATTCGATGTAATGGGCGGGTCGGCGCGCCGGTGCTTGCCAATGTGCAGCCATCGATTAACGTCAGATTTATTGCATTGTCGGGCAAGAACTTTAGCGCTATTCACCGGTCAAAGGCGGCATGGGCACGAATGCCGTTAATAATGCTTCCACTCATCACTCCCGGGATACCAATCCATCTGGTAACCCGCCAGGAGAAAAAACCGCAGAGAGTGGTTCGGTGGTTCCTCTTGAACAGGTGTCGCCTTTACTGGCATTACCCGATGAAATGCTGACTCAAATTGCTGAAAGCCTGACGTTCCTCGAATTTCACCGTCTGGCTTCAACAAGCAGCCGCTTGCTTACCCTGTTCAACACCAAAGAAAAATTGAAAAAACTGTCTGTCCAATATTATGGCCCTGCTTCAGCAGCGTACAGAAAAACAATTGGCAACAGGGATATACCTGCGGTTCCGGACAATCACATTGATGACCCTCTATTACGGCTGGCTTACCATCGACACGTCAGCAATAACTACCTGATTTCTGAAAGCAATACCCTGAAGACCTGCGTGGCGACGCTGAAGGGGCATACCAAAACGGTGAACGCAGTCACCGTATTGGCTGATGGACAGCTGGCTTCCTGCGCTGATGACGGGACCATCAAGGTATGGGATCTGAGCAAGCCCAACAGGCAGTGGTGCGTGGCGACACTGAATGAGCATACCGATTACGTAAACTCAGTCACGGCATTGCCCGACGGCCAACTGGCTTCCTGCTCTTGTGACCGGACCGTAAAGGTGTGGGATCTGAGCAGGCCCAAGGGGCAGGAATGCGTGGCGACGCTGAATGGGCATTCTGCGTGGGTGAACTCAGTCACGGCATTGCCCGATGGGCGGCTGGCTTCCGGCTCTAATGACGGGACCGTAAAGGTGTGGGATCTTGGCAAGCCCGACGGGCAGAAATGTGTGGCGACGCTGAATGGGCATTCCGGCTGGGTGAGATCGGTCACGGTATTGCCCAATGGCCGACTGGCTTCCTGCTCTGATGATCAGACCATAAAGGTCTGGGATCTGGGCAAGCCCGACGGGCAGCAATGCGTGGCGACGCTGAATGAGCATAGCAACTGGGTGAGTTCTGTCACGGCATTGCCCGATGGGCAGCTGGTTTCCTGCTCACATGACGAGACCATTAAGGTGTGGGATCTGAGCAAGCCCGACGGGCAGCAATGCGTAATGACGCTGAGAGATAGTAGCGATTTGCTGCCGTCAGTCACAGTATTGCCCGATGGCCGGCTGGCCTCCTGCTCTACTGACGGAACCATAAGTGTGTGGGATCTGGGCAAACCCGACGGGCAGCAATGCGTGGCGACACTGAAGGTGCATGCCAGGTGGGTGAGGTCGGTCACGGCATTGCCCGATGAGCGGCTGGCTTCCTGCTCTGCTGACAAGACCGTAAAGGTGTTGAATCTGAGCAAACCACTGCGCAAGAAGCCAAAGGTGATGACGAGCAATAGGCACACGGGCGGGGCGAGCTCAGTCACGACAGCGACTGATGGACGACAGGCTTCTGGTACTCCCCCGCTGAAAAGAAGAAAGATCACTGAATAAGGTAAAAATGCGAAGAAGCGACGGTCAGGTCTTGATTCCTGAATAAAGTCAAGAAAAACGAAAAGCCAGGGTCAGGCCTTTGTATTTGAGCAAATTCAAGATTCAAGACCTGACATTGTTTATTTGAAATATCCAGGAGGCTGACCGAGAATAGACTGCTTTACTGCGGTGGCAGCAAATTGGTCTAAAAAGTCGGAAATTTTTAGCCAATAGAACCACTATTCACTAAAAATTCCGACTTTTTATCCTCAATTTTCTGCTATCCTCGCTACGGGGTCGCCTAGACGGGCGCTATTCTCGGTCAGCCTCCTAGCTGTGTTTAGTGCCTTGCATATCAAGAATATTCTGTATCCGTGAATCCAGTTGCTGTTTTAATTCCTGATAATCTTTATTAAATTGTGTCACGGAAAGTACATTGTCGAGAACTTCGTGGCCATCGTTTATTATCTTTTGTAATTTTTCGGCCGAAGTAATGACTATATTCTCAGCATATGAAATACATGCCGGGACTTGATAAGCAGTGATATTTGATCTGATGTCAGGCAGCAGCCCGGCAGCGCCATGAAGGGTAGATCTCAGAATATACCCTGCATCCTGTTTGCGTTCCAGTATGCGTTCCAGTATGCGTTCCAGTTTGTCGAATCTGGATCTGAATTGCTTCAGGGCCTGTGCGGCTGATTCATCAGTAATCGGTTGTGATGAGTCCATAGCGCTGTCAAATCCAAATTTCAATTCCTCACTCCAGGTTCTCAGATCGCTGATGATGTGTTTTGCAGAGAGGGTTTTCTTGCCGTTCTCAATAGCCGATAGTTCCGGGCCTATAAAAACACTAGACCTTGGGATATCACTTACCTCACGGACGATATCGACATATTTTGTTGCCAATTTCGCAAGTTCTTTCATGTTCTCCTGCAATTGCCCCAGCCTTTGTTGTTCTGCCAGCCTTTGTTGTTCTGATAGCTGGCCTGTGTTGACCAAAGGCTCCGACCGTGAGTTTGACCGGCCTGCTTCCTGAGCTACGGGTGTCTGAGTGTCCTTTGGGTCAGGCCGTGGCGTTGTAGTCTGAGCATGCAAGTCACCGGCAGGACTATGAGTCACCTTCCTGCTGGCAATTTTTCTGTTCAGAACTTGTGTTAGCCCGGATTCAGGAAAGGCGTTGATGTAATTCTCGGCCTCGACGACTGAGATGGTCCTGGAATGGCCAGAGAAACAGAAAACAGCGGACAGGGCGCTCAGCAATCCTTCGGTTTGGTAATTGTATTGAATGTTTTCAAGCCAGCTCAGCTGGACGGAGGTAGATGGTGTCATACAGTAATTTCCAATAGGGTTAGTTATTTTTTGAATACTTTCGTACAAATTTGACCAGTAAGACCAGAGCAAGTTCATTTTTAACGGCAGATCCTACGTACAATATTCTGCCCACTTCGGTTCCCTGAAATTTTTGTTATGTATACTTACTCCAGTGTTAGTGAGTTTTCGACCAAAAAAGCATCTGAAAATCTCAGTATTTTTGTCTGGAAAACTGACGTCCAGGGGCAGGATTGTTACGCTGTTGGATATGGCCCGGCAACCCCAATTAATACCTGGTCTAATCAATATTGCACGCAACAGCCCGTTTTGAGCAGGTGGCTCAATTATTGATCCTATCGATCACCTGCTGACAGAACTTATTCAATAAGACAGGACTTAAAACAACTTTCAATTTATAACGTACATCATTAAGGCTGCATGATGCGGTGATTTTTAGCCAATCGTTGAGCAATTTAGAATTGCATTTATTCATATTATCCAGAAATTTTTTCAGATATTTATCATCTAAATTATCAATCAGGATATTCCAGTCAGGTGCAATAGTAATACATGCTGGATCGGATGCAAAACTCTGACTACTGGAATTCCAATAGTCTTCGAACATAAATGGATGCCCACTTTCCAGGATTCCAAATCCAATGTATATATCTACACTGTCCTGTTCCCCCTCCATAAATGAGTAGACTGTTTTTACTTTTGGCTCAATGTCTGGCTTCAGTGTATGGTCCTTCCAAGTTTGTGGATCCAGGATGCCCTTAACCTCAAAATCATTTGAATGGATGAATTGAATGTAACTTTGCCCGTTCTCGTCTTTTACCTCATAGGGTGTCAATAAACATGGCAGTCCATCTTCTTCTTTTATTTGCGATAATTCTTCAGGCTTAAATCTATCTTTCTCTAACATTAAGTTGGCCATTTCTTCAATAAACTCAACAGGTTTTTTTCCGTTTTGTTCAAAAACTTTACCAGTGTTTGCAGGCGATTCATGGGCTACCCTCAGGCGGCTGAAGTCCTCATCAGATGAAATAGCACCAATGTTTTCAGTTATAAGGGCGTAATACTCCTTAGTAGAATCAGTTGTCGCACCAGCTGCTTGAGACAAATGAATGGGAGCCCGATCGGGGGATATACCTACGCTAAAGGGGCCAAAATTGGCTTGCCCGCTTGCAGTATTTTGAGGACCTGTGCTGAAAAAATTAGCAGAATCAGGGCGGAGGTTGATATCATTGAAATCCATTACAACTATCCTAAAAATTAATCGTTATTCTAAAAATATTGTTGTTAATTCAATTACGTTAACAGAATAACTGGATGTTTAAATCATCAAAGATTAATCATATTTATATTGACACTAAATCAGGAAGAAAAGTTCAAACAAAAAACCGGGGGCAAGAAACCGGAAAGAAAGAAACCGGGGGCGAGTCTTGAATCTTGATTTGATTATCCCCCCAAGCAGAGACACCTTATAGCGATCCTTATGGAGATCGCTGTTCCGGTAATATGGGGTGCGTACGATTTTATTTTTGTAACTTTTGGTCTGATGCGATAGTTTTCTATCGTAAAAGCTACAAGGTTTTGCTTCTTTGCCGTGAAAAACAATTTTTTATTATCCGATCCTGACCAGGAAAGCCCCACAGGTCATTCCCGTTCAGTGCTGGTTACCCTTGCCTCCTGTTTCCTACTGGTTTCTCTTTGAGTTTTGGTTTGATTCTAACCATAGGATAAGTGTCGGCAGTTTATAAGCTTACCACTATCTTCTTTATCACTAAACGTTTTAGCGATATCGATCTGGTACGCATTCAGGGGTTTACGTAACATTTTGGCATAGCTTGAATTGGTTTTTTTTAATACCAAACGCAGAGTGACACCACCAAGAATACTGACAGTATATCTACCAAACTTTGCTTTTATACCATCAACAATGGTTTTGATCACCCTTACTAAAAACCATGACTCTGCATGACGATGCCAGGAGTGTGGCATAGCCTTAGCTATGTGACCGGAGTTATAACGCCGCAGGACTGCATGGATGCAGGAGATAGAGCAACGCAGGAGCAGTTACCGGGAGTGACTGCCCACTAAGTCAGAAAATAGGATTTCATTTGGTTAACTACTTAATGGCCATCGCAGATCCTTATGCTTCGTTAACAAAAATAGTAAATGGTTTGTGGTAGGGAGGAACAAGAAGAAGTAGTCTTAAGATTAATTCAATAATCCAGTAATTCAATGAATCACTCCTGTAAGTTACATTCATTCTATATTGCTTTTTCTAATCTTTATTCCAACAGATTAGATACCATAAACCAATCCTGCGAAATTGATGCCCGCAAACAACAGCAAGTGTATCAAGGCATGTCTGGTCAGGTGCTGAACTCTCCTTTTCCTGTTTACAATAGTCAATCATATATACACCAAAATGAAACAGGCATTCTTAAATCGTTGAGTGAATACAACATTGTATCTCTGGCAGACTTCAATGCAGAAAACTCTTTTGGAACGGATATTCCTGAGATACCAAAATCAGCTCTTGATAAATATGTGCCCTGAAATTCTGACGATGAAGTCATTAATAATGGGATATCATCAATATCAAATTTCCCCTTTGATCAGAAGGGATGCTTATCGGTTAGTGAGCCTGACCCAATACCTTTCAGGCATTTGTGTCCAGATGGTCAGTTAACTCATCCTCATGCCGTTCTGTTTAACCGACAGGATTTATCACCTGTTACTTTTGTTAACCCAATAAACCTGGACCAAACAAAAAGTGATACGCAAACGATCCCACGGAAAGAAGTTGCTGATAGTTTTCTTTTTAACCCACTTTCACCACCAAAATAACGTAATCATTTGATTTTGAAGCATATATTCTATTCGAATATATGGTTGGCACGATTTTTAATCGTTTAAAATCAAAATGTTACCAAGGGGTGGTGAAGGTCGGTTTTAAGCACCAAAGAAAGCGAATGCAAGACGCCGAAAAAAGAAAAATGATAAATCAGCGAAAAAGGGAACGTTATAGAGAAATGATGAAAGATCCTGAAAAAAGAGAGTTGACAAAGCAACGCCAAAGGAACGAATGCAAGACCCCGAAAAAAGAAAACTGAAAAATCAGCGCCAAAAATGGCGGTTTAGAGAAATAATGAATGATCCCGAAAAAAGAAATCTGAGAAATCAGCGCCAAAGGGAGCGGTATAGAGAAGAGATGAAAGATCCTGAAAAAAGGAAGCTGGTAAGTCAGCGAAGAAGGGAGCGGTATAATAAAATGATGAAAAATCCTGAAAAAAGGAATCTGGGAAATTAACGCCAAAGGGGGCGAAGGCATGACCTCAAAAAAAGAAAACTGAATGCCAAAGAGTATCCCAGGACAGAGATCACTGTGTTGTATCTGAAACGCGGGCACTCCTTCCCTGAAATAACCTGGTCTTTATTTGTTCAATACATCGCTTTATTGAACCTTGGTTCAAAAGCTGGTTAACCGGGATTTCAATGACCTCAAATCCTGCTTTTTGCAGCAGTGCGATTTTAAGCAGAGTCGAACCATCTCTGGTTTTGAAATCACCACCCACGTAATGTGACGGTCCCTGAACTTCAATCACAATGTTGTGATCTGGCAGTAGCAGGTCAACCGGAGGCAGTGAGTTCAGACTTTGTTCTTCTTCAATCTTCAAAGAGGGAATGCATGATTGCAGTTGATTGCGGACGATGATTTGAGGCTTTGAAATGATTATCTGGTAATGGGGGACCACCGGACACGCTCTCCCAAGCCAACTTGCGGCCATGGTAATGATGGATTGTTCCTCTTCATTGTCTGGAGGGGAGGTATTTTCCAGGCGAGTAAACAGGTCATCCATGTGCGTTTCAAGCACACTATTTTTATTGGCATTGCATTCCAGAGACAACCTGGCACAGCATACCATTACTCCCCAGAGAGACATTGATATCTCTTGATGAGAGAGCTGAGGGTGTTTACTGGTTCGGCAGACAAGGGATTCAAACGTGGATGTAACCACGTTCAACTCCACAAATTCCCCCAGTTTCGCCGTGGCCCACAGCAGATTGGCGAGACCCAGGGCATTAAATTGGTCTTTCTGTGCGTTCACCCGGGGCAACAGCGCGGCCACGGCCTCATTGAGCCCTGGTATCAGCTCCTGTCCATTATCCAACAGTTTCGCCATGGCCCACAGCAGGTTGGCTATGCCCTGGGAGTTAAATTGGTCTTTCTGTGTGTTCACATGGGGCAACAGTGCGGCCACGGCCTCGTTGAACTCCGGTGTCCGCTTATGCCCATTGTCCACCAGTTTCGCCATGGTCCACAGCAGGTTGGCGATATTTTGAGGAATAAATTGGTCATTCTGCGCGCTCACGAGGGGCAACAGTGCGGCCACGGCCTCGTTGAACTCCGGTGTCTGCTCCTGCCCGTTGTCTACCAGTTTCGCCATGGCCCACATCAGGTTGGCGATACCCTGGGCATTGAATTGGTCTTTCTGTGTGTTCACCCGGGGCAATAGCGCAGCCAAGGCCTCTTTGCGTTCTGGTGTCCGCTCCTGCCCGTTGTCCACCAGCTTCGCCAGGGCCCACAGCAGGTTGGTAATACTCTGGGCATTAAACTGGTCATTATGTGCGTTCACGGAGGGCAACAGCGTGGCTTCAGCCTCGTTGAGTTCTGGTGTCCGCTCCTGACCGATGTCCACCAGTTTCGCCATGGCCCACAGCAGGTTGGCGATACCCTGAGCACTAAATTGGCCTTTCTGTGCGCTCACGTAGGGCAAAAGCGCGGCCACGGCATCGTTGAGCCCTGGTGTCCGCTCCTGCCCGTTGTCCACCAGTTTCGCCATAGCCCACAGCAAGTTGGCAATTTCCTGCCGTGTAAAGTGAGCTTTCTGTGCGTTGATGGTGGGCAAAAGCGCGGCCACGGCATCGTTGAGCCCTGGTGTCCGCTCCTGCCCGTTGTCCACCAGTTTTGCCATGGCCCACAGCAGGTTGGCGATATGCTGAGGAATAAATTGGTCTTTCTGTGCGTTTACCAGGGGCAACAGCGCGGCCACGGCATCGTTGAGCCCTGGTGTCCGCTCCTGCCCGTCAGACACCAGTTTCGCCAGGGCCCACAGCAGGTTGGCAATCTGCTGAGGAGTCAATTGGTCTTTCTGTGCGTTCACGTGGGGCAGCAGCACGGCTACGGCCTCATTTAGCTCCGTTGTCTGTTCCTGCCCGTTGTTCACCAGCTTCGCCATGGCCCACAGCAGGTTGGCGATCTGCTGAGGAATAAATTGGTCTTTCTGTGCATTCACGCGGAGCAACAGCCCGGCCACGGCCTCCCTGATATCTGGTGTCTGCTTCTGCCCGTTGTCCACCAGCTTCGCCATGGCCCACAGCAGGTTGGCGATACCCTGTGGTTTAAAGTTGGCTTTCTGTGCGTTCACAAAGGGCAATAGCGCGGCCACAGCCTCGTTGAGTTCTGGTGTTCGCTTCTGTCCGTTGTCCACCAGTTTCGCCAGGGCCCACAGCAGGTTGGCAATTTCCTGTGATTTAAAGTTAGCTGTCTGTGCGTTCACGTTGGGCAACAGTGCGGCCAAAGCTTTGTTGAGCGCTGGTGTCAGCTCCTGCCCGTTTTCCACCAGTTTCGCCAGGGCCCACACCAGGTTGGCGATACCCTGGGCATTGAATTGGTCTTTCTGTGTGTTCACGTGGGGCAATAGCGCGGCCACGGCCTCTTTGAGCCTTGGTGCCCGCTTCTGACCGTTGTTCACCAGTTTCGCCATGGACCACAGCAGGTTGGCGATATCCTGCGCATTAAATTGGTCTTTCTGTACCTTCACGCAGGGCAACAGCGCAGCCACGGCCCCTTTGAGCTCTGGTGTCTGCTCCTGTCCGTTGTCCACCAGTTTTGCCATGGACCACAGCAGGTTGGCGATACCCTGTGGCTTAAAGTTAGCTTTCTGTGCCGTCACGCAGGGCAACAGCGCGGCCACGGCCTCTTTGAGCCTTGGTGCTTGCTCCTGCCCGTTTTCCACCAGTTTCGCCATGGTCCACAGCAGGCTGGAAATTTCCTGTGGTTTGAAGTTAGCTGTCTGTGCGTTCACGAGGGGCAACAGCGCGGCAACGACCCGTTTGATCTCTGATGCCCACTCCTGCCCGTTGTTCTCCAGTTTCACCATGGCCCACAGCAGGTTGGCGATACCCTGAGGTTTAAAGTTAGCTTCCTGTGTCACGTGGGGCAGCAGCGCGGCCACGGCCTCTTTAAACTCTGGTGTTCGCTTCAGCCCGTTGTCCAGCAGTTTCACCATCGCCCACAGCATGTTGGCGATATTCTGAGGAATAAATTGGTCATTCTGTGCGCTCACGTGGGGCAACAGCGCGGTAACAGCCTGTTTGAGCTCTGGTGTCAGCTCCTGCCCATTGTCCACCAGTTTCGCCATGGCCCACACCAGGTTGGCGATTCCACGGGCATCAATATCCCTGGCTTCAGGTTTTTGGTTGCACTTGAATATTACTACATCAAGTAGCGCTGACAATAAGACAGCTTGAGTACGTTTAAAACGCTCATCCATGGGTTTATGAGGGGTAAAAACACCTGCTGAGGTCAATGAATGAAATGTTGTCGTCAGGCTCAGCCAATTCCAGCTCCGCGTTACTGTAAAATTTTGCAGCAGACGTATCAGCTGGCTTTGTTCATCCCGATTTAAAGGTCTTTTAACAACTGACGAGTATTTTTTAATTGAACTGGCGTATCGACCATGATTTCTCCCGTCATAACGATGACCGAAATGATCAGATTTACTCACCAGATCAGCCATTATTTCCTGTTTGATGAGGGCATTAAAATCTTGAGCAGGGTTTACCAAACGGCACTGTAGATGTTGAGAAGAGCGTACACCAGAAGAATGGCAAAATTCATTACCCCCCGTGCGGGGGGGATTATTCCATTGTCTGACTGTGGCATGTCTATATCGCCCATGCCTTGAAGAAGCGGCATGGCCATCCGGTCGGTTGTAATCATTGTTTGATCTTGCACATTTACCACTGATACCACCAGAACTTCTATCCATAATTATATTTCATTAATTCATGAAAATATAAAAAGCAGACTGTTGTGCGGTTCATAAGTTCATTTTGCTGAAGTGTTTATCAGCTACCCTGGCAACGGTCCTGCCACATAGGCAGGTGTCGAATCAGCGTTTTTTTCTTTTTTTCCCAGGCTTGGGACCAAGCGGGTCTGGCAAAAGATCATATTCTTTTTTCAGGTATTCTTGCAGCTGAGTCCGGTGATGATCCTTCGCCCGATTTATCAGGGGAATGTAGTCACCACGGGTTCGGATGTAACCGCCCTCCTGGAGCAATTCCTGAACCAGTTTGATGCTTCCGCCCATGGCAGCTGCCGAGATGAGGGTTTCATGCTTTGTGCTGTTTTTTTCAAAGGTTGCCCCTGCACGGCGCAAGTCATTGACCAACTCGTAGTGACCGGCCGAGGCCGCTGCCCAGATCGGGGTAAGGCTGCCGACACTGTTGGCATTCACATCCGCACCCAGTTCGAGCAAGTACTTGACCAGATTGCGGTCACCGGCCAGGGCCGCAGCAAGAATCGGGGTCCCATAGCCGGTACTGTTGGCATTCAGATCCGCACCCTGTTCGAGCAAGTACTTAACCAGCTCATGGTCTCCAGCTCGGGCCGCAACCCAGATCGGAGTATCGTATCCTGAACTGAATGCATTGACGTTAGCACCCTTTGCAACCAGAAAACTCACAATATCAGGGTGGCCTTTTTTGGCCGCAATCCAGATCGGGGTGTTACGGCCTGTTTTGCAACCGTCAAGGTCAGCACCGTTCTCAACCAGTAATGCCACTATATCAAGGTGTTTCGAACTGGCTGCCAGGTAAAGGGGAATGTTAAAGCTTTTCATAGAGCCGTTGACGTTTACACCGTGTTCAATAAAGTACTTCACTACGTCAATGTGCCCCCCAACGATGGCTGCATCGATCGGGGTGTCGCAGTTTATGCAGATATCTTCACTGACGCCTGCCTGATGCAGGTAACTTACAACGTCAACATGGCCATATTTGGCTGCTTCCATGATCGGTGATGCAAAAAGCTTGTCGGTCCTTGCGCCTTTCTCATGGAGGTAGCGCACCAGCTCAAGATGACCCTCCCCGGCTGCTGCGGCAATGGGACATTCATGTACCTTCCAGTTCATATTGATATCCGCGCCCTGATCAAGCAATGCTTCCACGGCCTCCTTGTTGCCAGTTCGGGCCGCCTCAACCAGTTGCTTGCTCAGCTTTTTCTGTTGCTCGCTCAACGCTTTGGAGGTGGTCAGGGTGGACGACATCATGGGCTCGACAATTTTTTCCGGTACGATCATCTTTCTTGTTTTTTTACCCGTTGCGGGCTGGCTGGAATGTTCAACCGGGTGTGGTGTTTCGCGTTTTGCTGCCGTTTTTTTGCGTTTGTTTTTTTTGTCATTGGCTTGAGCAGGTGCCGGAGATGAAGAGCTGGCAGCAGTAGTGTGTTCACCTCTGATATTCATGGTCTTGAAACCTCTGTTTGTATTTACTTACACAAGACAATCAAATTTTGTTTTTTATCCCGGTCAAGCAAAAAAAAGCCTGTCGCTCGGCAGATCCCAAGGATTTATTGAAGAGTGATCTTTGTTAAGACATAGCTCATGGAGGTAACCCTAATCATAAATCTTGAATCGCTTCAAAAGATAAAACCAAGCCAGTTTCGGCTTCCCTTGTTTTGCGTTAAGAACAAAGACCCCAGCTTTCATTTTGCCTTACTTCTTGAAGACCAGGCTACATAGGGTTTACCGGGTTCGTAATATTTACCTTTTTCCCAAACTCCATCCCATACCTTATAGACCTTGGGCAGCTGGTATTTCATTTCCTCATAATTACTGAACAACTTCAGAAAACGTTCCAGTTCCTCTGTCTTGTAAGTGCGCAAAAGATGGGCTATTGATCTTCCACTTTCAACGGATTCAGCGATGTGCTCTGGTAATGGTTTGTCAGGATGGACTGACAGATGCTCAGGAAAGTAAGCCAGTGTCGCTTGATCATCCAAATATTGCAGTGCCTGATAGAGATGTCCTGTTTCCAGTCCTCTCTCGGATTGAGCCAGTATCCGGGACAACTCAGAAGCAGCAAGACTGAGTTCATTTGCCGATACCCTGAAGTCTACTTTGGTTTTTTTGCCAATATGACTTAGCTCATCCGGTGACAATCCCATGGTAAGACCAATCAAATACCAGTTGTGGCTCAATGGCAAACACCTCAAAAAATCCAGCGTCAGCGGTTTCGAACCGGTCATCTCCGGGTCTGTGCCATCATTGTGCACATCCTGCCAGAAGAGCGGTTTGAGGACGGGAGGCTTTTCAGGACTGGAGACGCAAAACCAGGGATAACGTTTTATTTTTCCAGCGATCAAATCCTCTAATCTCTCAACACAGTTGCTGGACTTAACAGCTTGCGACGAAGCATACGCAACATGTTCCGAAGTAAGTTGGGGCAGACAACGGAATGCTGCATGCAGTAATTTTGTGATATACAGGTAGCCGGGTTCTTTTTTACAAATTCTATAGAGAATTTTCTGGATTATGTGCAGCGGCAACCCAAGTGCACGAGCGAAAGATTCAGCATCCACTCCTATCATTCCAAGATCATAGGCATAATGGTGAATCTGATTTCTCAAACTCAAACTGTGTTGTTCAGAAAAATTAAAACGAGGTGGAAACCCTTTCAGGGATTCAATTAACTGGTGTGCAGTATTGATGGCCATAATTTCAGGATTGCTCAATATTTTTACCAGCTCATTTACGGTCATTCGCCCCTCTTTGGTATCCAGAATTTTTTTCAGTAGCAGGGGGGTTGACAGACACTTGTCAACAATAATGGAGCGTTGTCGCAAATCCTTATCCTTCATCAGTTCCGGGTATCCAGCGCAATAAGCCACGGTTGCGGTCGGGACAGAGCGGAGGTATTCATCACCAATGAAGATTTTGTGCAACTTGAAAAAATCCAGTTCATGATTCAGTGCAGCATTGTCGTCAACAGCCCGGACACCGGCAGGCCATTCACCGCAGAACTGTCTTTGATCAACGGCAATACCAAAGATGTCACAGTACCGTGCAACCAGATCGGGCCTTGAGATCCCCCCCAGCATGGTCAGCAATTTGCCATGGGGTATGGTAAGTTTTTCCCGGGCCAGTCCATGCTGCTGTGAATACCAGGACAAATAATCAAATTTTTGTGTTGAGTGCTCAAGGTTGTGTTGTATATTTTTTTTATTGATTTCCGCTATGGGTAAGCCCAGATATATAGCAAACAGAAGGTGATGACAGGGTGTTAGTTCCTGCTTGATTTGCGGCGGCAACTGAGACCAGGAAACAAGATCATCAAGGTGTGGTTCAGGTAATGAGGCAGGTTCAGAAGTGGGTTTTACACTCCTTGCCAATATTGCCATATCTATTACGGTCGATGTCGACTCCGGTCTCATATCTATATCTATCACAGTTGATGCCAACTCCGGGGCTATATCTGTTACGGTTGATCCCGACACCGGGGCTGGGTGGGTAGCTTCGGCAAGAGTGACCGGCTTTCCGTTAAAAGCAGACTCAGGATCTTTAGTGGTTACATCCTTTTTTGGTTGATGAACTTGTGCGAGACAGACGGGCTTATCAAGTTGGGGAGGCCGTTGATTATTGGTTAAATTGATCATCTTTTAGCTCCTCTGATAATAATGTTTTAACGTTGCTTTGCTCTGCCCCGGCTAATGGATGGACAGATTAAAGACTGATGCAATCAGCAGGCATGAAAACTGGTGGGCAATTGAAGTCTAATAACCAGAACCAGCTGAACAAGCATGAATTAAGACAAAAAAAGTGACAAACCGTTCATTAATTGCTCACAGCTCCGGACTTGAAGGCCTCCCTTATCCGGCTCTTCCTATCCAACCGCTGACACAGCCCGGTCTTTCCCTGGCGATAATCCCTGCAAGCCAAAATATCTCTGCTACGCTTCTCTTGCCTTCCCATGGTCATCCACCATTAGTCAGGAGATCTGATGAATACTGCTATTTCGCCAGCCCCTGCCGTCCCTTTCGTTTTAAATAATTCCTGCCCCGTGTGCCAGCAGACATTTGCTGATCAACAAGAAATCACCGTTGCCACTTGTCAGCATCGATATCATGAACAGTGCATCACTCCCTGGCTGAACAACTCTAAAGGGATTGCCCAGCGCAGTGTCGATGTTGTGCAGCAGGTACCTGGCCATGGCAGTGCAGCTGAACCACTGCTTGACCAGGCCGCTGTTCTCGATGAACCCCTGCAATGCTGTCGTTCCGGGGATATGGAGGCGTTGTCTGGCTGGCTGGATCGGGAGCCGATGCTGGCCCGTCAGAGCTTTTACTCAGCATTTTACGGCGGCCATGTCACGCTGCTGCACATTGCTGCCCAGACGGGCAATGAGGCGTGTGTACAGATGCTTGTTAACCATAATTCCAATGTCAATGCCGTCTCCTCTGTCGGCGTGACACCCCTGCACTTTGCCGCAGGATATGGCCACGAGCAGTGTGTCAAAACATTGATCAATAATGGTGCCAATATGAATATCCGGGACAGTATGGGCAGAAGCCCCCTGCACAGTGCTGCCCTGCATGGTCAAGTGACGTGTGTGGAGCGTTTTCTTGAATTCAGGGCGGCTGGCAATGAAATTGACCTGTTTGACACTACCCCCCTGCATCTCGCAGCTATGATGGGGCATGATGCCTGTGTGGCAGCCATACTCTTCACCGGGCGCAGAGAGAAGCACGGTGAGAGGAGTGAGAGGAGTGAGAGGAGTTGGGTGAAGTATGAAGAGAATATAGATGCCACCTGTGATCACCATCATACGGCACTGCACCTTGCCGTTCTTAATGGTCATGGCAAGTGTGCACAAATCCTGCTCGATCATGGTGCCAATGTGAACGCCATTCTGGACAAGGGCAAGACACTCCTGCATGTTCTCACCCGCAGTGGCCCCATCGATTTCTTGCAAGTGCTCCTTGATCAAGGGCTGGATGTCAATGCCAAAGACGACAATGGGCAGACAGCCCTGCACATTGCCGCCCTTGGTGGCGGTGTGAATTTTATGGAACTGTTGCTCAATCGCAATGTCAGCCTGCTTGACGCCAGGGACAACGACGGCTCTACTCCCCTGCACCTGGCAGCCCTGGCTGGCAAGGCCCGGTGCGTGGAATTACTGCTGAACCGGCAGGCAAACGTCAACTGCCGCAACAACAGGAACCTGTCACCCCTGAGCAACGCTGCCCATCAAGGGTATCCAGAGTGTATAAAACTTTTACTGGCTCATGGTGCCGGGTTTCTTGAAGCCAGCACCATCCTTGGCTGGTCGCCACTGCACAGCGCCGCCGACCATGGACACGTTGAATGTGTGGAGCTTTTGCTTGGTGCCGGGCACAACGTCAATGCGGTCAACCGTGACGGTATAACCGCTCTGCACCGGGCCACCCAGACTCCCCAGCGGAATTCTGTGGACATCCTGATCAGGCATGGTGCCAATATCCATGCCCTCACAGAGGGCCACAATACCCCCCTCCATAATACGACCCTGTTCGACAGTGTGGAGTATCTGCAGACCTTGATCAGGCTGGGGGCTGATATCAATGCCAGGACTCTTTATGGCTTGACGCCTCTGCATATTGCTGCCCGGGAAGGGAGTGTGAAATGTATGAAAGTCTTGCTTGAGCATCAGGCGCTGATCATAAGCTCCCAACGCGGTGGGGGATGGACGCCCCAGCATTTTGCCAGCAAACATGGTCACAGCGAATGCCTTCGGTTGCTGTTGATGGACAAAAGGGCGAGCATTAATCCAAAGGATGGGATGGGCCATACCCCCCTGCACATCGCTGCCCAGTTTGGCAGGATTTCCTGTATGACTGTGCTGTTGAATCACAAAGACTCGGTGTATATCAATGCCAGGAGTAATAAGAAATTGAGCCCCTTGCATATAGCCGCACAGTTGGGCCAGTTGGAAAGTGTCGAGCTTCTTTTGGCTTACAAAGCGGATATCAACTTCAAGAATAAACGTGGCCAGACTCCCCTGCACCTGGCCACCATAAGCGATCAGAGGCAGTGTGTGCAGGTTCTGGTCGACAACAATGCCGATATCACTACCCTGGATGACAACAACTACTCCCCCCTATGCCACGCTGTCCGCCTTGGTTATACCGCATGCATGGAGCTGTTGCTTGATGCGATGGAAAAGACTGGAATTTCCCTCAATCAGTTGCAGGGAGGGATATCTCTTTTGCATATCGCTGCCCAGTGTGGCCAGATCGACTGTGCCCAGATCCTGGTTAACAAAGGGATAGATGTTAATAACAGGTCGGCTGCAGGCTTTACGCCCCTGCACATGGCCATAAAGAAAGACAAGGTAGAAAGTGCACAATTCCTGCTCTGTAACGGGGCAAATATCCATGCGACCACCAGCACAGACGAGACGGTGCTGCATGTTGCGGTTAAGGGAAATGCCGTTGGGTCTTTGCCCGTTCTGATCGATAGCGGCGCTGATATCCATGCCAGGGATTGCCATGGCCAGACACCCCTGGAACTGGCCAGGAAGAAACAACGTAAGCAGCTGATCTTGATGCTCGAAAAGGCAGAACAATCCCTGGGCCGAAATCCTGACCATGATGAATGGCAATTGTCGTGCATTGCTGATTGCTCGCGCTCCCGGGAATCCGTTGTGGATGAAGTGCTTTCAGGCCATTCCCAACCACAAGGCCATCAGCCGGATGACTTCTGTCAGTTCTGGTTGACTGAGTGAGCCGATGGTTTTGCCGATTCTGTCTGCTTTTATAGTGGTGATTTTATCAATCATCACTTGAGAGGTTTTGTTGAGCCCGTTTTCTTTACTTTCAAACAGGGTGTAGCGAAATAGGGGCACATCCCTCAACTCTCCTGTGATTGGCAAAAGAGTGACCGAAGGGTGTTCTGGAAACAGGTTGGATTGGATGATTAAGGCTGGCCTGGGTTTGCCATCGTCTCCCTTGATTGAGACGGTAACGATGTCGCCGCGCTTCATGCCCAGCCCTCATCGTCGCTGGTTTGTTCAATCCAGTCCATGGTGTCGCGTTCCAGTTTATCGGACTTGAGCATAGCAGATTGTCGCTGACACTCCAGACCGAAGCCCTTGATCCGTGTATCAGGAACCCGGATCTGTAAAGGGCGCAAACCAGCCTGACGCAATGTTTCTCTGTGACTTTCTACACGTTTCCAGGTGGTTTTGGACTGGTTAATATTGGTAGACATAATGCCTCCGTGGCTAAGTTTTCATAATGGTGGTTATGTCACATGCAACGTAGCAGGCAGGGCATTAAGGTCAAGTTACTGAAAAAGACGAACCACCGAAACGTCCGGATCACGGCTGGCACCGGCATCCCTCAGAGCCTGCAGGTACTCATCCCACATCGCTTCTTTGTTATGACACAGCTCATGGAGGTAACCCCAGTCATAAATCCCACTGTTATGCCCATCATCAAACACCAGCTTGATGGCATATTGGCCAACCATTTCCACGCCGGTGATGGCCACATTCAGTTTACCGGTCTGCAAAACAGGGTTGCCATGACCACGAACCTCGGCAGATGGGCTTAATACCCGGAGAAACTCCGCTTCCAGCTGGAACGTGTCATGACCAAACTGAATCTCCAGGGTTTTGGAGCGCTTATGCAGTTTAATGGCGGAAGGAATTGGGGTAGTCATTTCGGGCGGGGGTTCCACTCATAGAAAAGAGTAAGAGAGTGAAAGGAGTGACCAACTGACCACTCCCTATCAAACATCAGAGGATATAACGACTCAGGTCTTCATCCTGAACCAGTTCACCCAGGTGTTTATCAACATAAGCCGCATCAATCTTCAGTGGCGCGCCATCCTGGGCTGAGGCCAGATCTGCTGCACCAAAGGAGACTTCTTCCAGCAGACGCTCCATCACTGTATGGAGACGGCGGGCACCGATATTCTCAGTACGCTCATTCACCTGCCAGGAAACCTCCGCCAGGCGGCGAATGGCATCCTCGGCAAACTCGATATTGAGCGACTCTGTGGCCATCAGCGCCTGGTATTGTTCCGTCAGAGATGCATCCGGCTCGGTCAGAATGCGCATAAAGTCTTCAGAAGAGAGCGCTTTCAGTTCAACACGGATGGGCAGACGTCCTTGCAGCTCCGGAATCAGATCAGAAGGCTTGGCCAGGTGGAACGCACCGGAGGCAATAAACAGAATGTGATCTGTCTTCACCATGCCGTATTTGGTAGAAACGGTACAACCTTCGATCAATGGCAGCAGGTCACGCTGCACACCTTCACGGGAGACATCGGCATTGGAAGCCCCGGAGCGCCTGGCCACTTTGTCAATTTCGTCAATAAAGACGATACCGTTCTGCTCAACAGCGTCAACCGCCTTGGTCTTGAGCTCGTCTTCATTAACCAGCTTGGCCGCTTCCTCTTCCTGAACCAGACGCATGGCATCCTTGACTTTCAGCTTCCGCTTTTTGGATTTGCCGGTATTCAGGTTCGAGAACATGTTCTGCAGCTGGCTGGTCATCTCTTCCATGCCCGGAGGAGCCATGATTTCAACACCCATGGCCGCTTCACGCACATCAATCTCAATCTCTTTATCGTCCAGGTCACCTTCACGGAGTTTTTTGCGGAACACCTGACGGGTTGAGTTGTCCTGAGGCTGAGACGACTCTTCACCAAAAGAACGGGGAGGCGGCAGCAGGGCATCCAGAATGCGCTCTTCAGCGGCATCCAGCGCACGGTGACGAACGCGCTCCATCTCCATCTCACGGAGCATTTTGATGGCAGCATCCATCAGGTCACGGACAATGGACTCGACATCGCGGCCCACATAACCCACTTCGGTAAACTTGGTGGCTTCCACCTTGATAAACGGTGCATTGGCCAGTTTGGCCAGACGCCGGGCAATCTCGGTTTTACCAACGCCGGTGGGGCCGATCATCAAAATATTTTTCGGGCTGATCTCGTTACGCAGATCTTCATTCAACTGCATTCTGCGCCAGCGGTTCCGAAGGGCAATCGCTACAGCGCGTTTGGCCTCGTCCTGGCCAATAATATGTTTGTCCAGCTCATGGACAATTTCACGGGGTGTCATATCTGACATATCAGAAACTCGTTAGATCGCTATTGTTTCAAGCTGCAGGAAGCTCTTCGATGACTTGGTTTGAGTTGGTGTAGACACAGATATCTGCGGCGATACCCAGACTCTTTTCAACGATATCCCGGGCACCCATTTCTGTGTTATGAAACAGTGCCTTGGCAGCTGCCTGGGCATAAAAACCACCGGAACCGATGGCCAGGATGCCATCTTCCGTCTCCATGACATCGCCATTACCGGTGATGATCAGGGAGGCCGTGGCATCAGCAACAATCAGCATGGCTTCCAGACGTTGCAGGGCCCGCTCGGTTCGCCACTCTTTGGCCAGCTCAACCGCTGATTTGGTCAGTCGTCCCTGGTGTTTTTCCAGCTGGGCTTCAAAACGCTCAAACAGGGTAAAGGCATCAGCGGTACCACCGGCAAACCCGGCAATCACTTTACCTTTATACAGTCGGCGTACTTTGTGGGCGTTGCCCTTGATTACGGCATCACCCAGCGAAACCTGGCCATCACCACCGATCACCACACTGCCGCCACGACGTACCGACAGAATAGTTGTGCCACGATACTGTTCCAAGGCTCGCTCCTTAATAAAAAAACGGATAACAAGGCTTTATATGGGGCAGGGAAATAAATTATCAAGAGGGGCGGAAGAGAAAACCCGCCCACAATGGTGCTTTTTCTATTTCAACTGTAACAAAAGACTATCAATGTTTTTGCTGGCCAGCACTTCCTGGGCATTGTGCAGTGAGACCCGGTCGGTAAATGGTCCCAGCTGCACCCGGTGCCAGGTTTCCCCTGTGCCAACACTGACTTTCTCGACTTTGGGAGTCAAACCTTCCAGCAGCAATTGCGCCCTGAGTCGCTCGGCATCCTTGTCGCTGCGGAAGGAACCAGCCTGCAGAAGATATTTTTTAGCGCTGGCTGCCGGTTTCTGATCCGGCTTACTCTCTGTTTTTCTGGCAGAGACTGGTTCCGGTTTCAGTTCCGGCTCCGCAATGGATACCGTCACTTCCGACTCGGGCAGCAGGGTATAAAAATCAAACACCGGCTGATTATCTTTTTTCTGTTCATCCCCGGACGATGACTGGACCTGCCCGGCGACGCTGCGCACATCTTTGGCAGAGGGCGTCAGCCCTGCCAGAAAAGCAGCAAACACACCAATAACCAGACCTGCCAGCAACCAGGCCCAGTTGGGCAGAGACACACCGGCGGATTTACCGGCATTGGTCGATTTACTGGCTCCCCGCCTGCTATTGTTTGATCTGGATGTCATATCTCTCAACTTATCTATTGTCAGGTCTGTGTTTGTCCGGCTGTTTATGAACACAACCGGATAAAGATACCATTATCTCCAGCCTTACTGGTATAAGTTCAAGCACAGCGATTGCTTCTATTGAGACAAATGGCCTTTTTCGATAGCATTCCCGCCATTTAAATTCCAGCGAGTTTTAACCAAGGACTCATGCATGAATATTCTCAAGCTGCTTGAAGACAAGGTCATCAAAGCGCTTATTGCTGCGGGTGCTCCAGAGGAGACCCCGGCCATGGTTCGTCCCGGCACACGGGCGAACTTTGGTGATTACCAGTGCAACGCCGTGATGGCTGCGGCCAAAAAAATGGGTATGAACCCACGGGAACTGGCACAAAAAGTGATTGATAATCTGGACCTTGATGGCATTGCCAGCAAGGTTGACATTGCCGGACCCGGTTTCATCAACATTCACCTCGCCCCCCAATGGCTGGCCAGCAGTCTTCAGTCTGCCGTCCACGATCCCCGGGCTGGAGTTGCACAGACCGACAACAGGCAAACCGTGGTGGTTGATTACTCAGCGCCGAACGTTGCCAAAGAGATGCACGTTGGCCACCTGCGCTCCACCATTATCGGTGACTCAACCGCCAGAACCCTGGAGTTTCTCGGACACAAGGTGATCCGCCAGAACCACCTGGGGGACTGGGGTACGCAATTTGGCATGCTGATCGCCCACCTGGAAGAACTGGAGAAAGAGAACCAGGAAGCCATGAGCATGGAGCTTTCTGACCTGGAAACGTTCTATCGCGAAGCCAAGAAGCATTTTGATGACAACCCGGACTTCGCCACCCGCGCCAGAAGCTATGTGGTCCGCCTGCAGGCCGGTGACGAGTACTGCCTGAAACTGTGGAAAAAACTGGTGGATACCACCCTGTCACACAACCAGGATACCTACGACCGCCTGAATGTCTCACTGACCACTGCTGATGTGATGGGGGAAAGCGCCTATAACGACAGTCTGCCAGTCATCATTAAGCTGCTGGATGAACAGGGACTGTTGAGCGAAGACAACGGTGCCAGGGTTGTCTTTCTGGATGAGTTCAAAAACAAGGATGGCGACCCAATGGGCGTCATCGTCGAGAAGTCCGGAGGTGGTTTCCTTTACACGACCACCGATCTGGCGGCGATCCGTCACCGCTGCCATACCCTGAACGCCGATCGCGTTCTCTATTACGTAGATGCACGCCAGGGACAGCATTTCGACCAGGTATTCACCATTGCCCGCAAGGCAGGATTTGCGTCTGACCACGCGTCACTGGAACACCACGCCTTTGGTATGATGCTGGGCAAAGATGGCAAACCGTTCAAGACCCGTGCCGGCACCACCATCAAGCTGGCAGACCTTCTGGACGAGGCGGAAGAACGCGCAGCAGCCCTGATTGCCAGTAAATCCGGCGACCTTTCAGAAGAACAGAAGGTAAATGTGATCCGCTCTGTGGCCATTGGCTCGGTAAAATATGCGGACCTTTCCAAAAACCGGACCAGCGACTATGTTTTTGACTGGGATAACATGCTGGCCTTTGAGGGCAATACCGCACCTTACCTGCTCTATGCCTACACCCGGATCATGAGCATCTTCCGCAAGGCCGGTATCAGCGAGTCTGACCTCACTGGTGATATCCTGCTTGAGAACGATGCTGAACGGGAGCTGGCCCTGCTGCTGTGCCGCTTCAGCGAAACCATTGAATCCGTTGCCAGAGAAGGCCTGCCACATCAGCTGTGCGCCTATCTGTACGACATCTCCGGTGCCTTTATGAAGTTCTATGAAGCATGCCCGGTGAACAAGGAAGGCGTTTCTGAAGACCTGCGCAACAGCCGCCTGCAGATCTGCGCCCTGACCGCCAGAACCCTGAAGCTGGGTCTTGGCCTGCTGGGCATTGAAACCGTCGAGCAGATGTAATAATACCCGCCTGACACCCAATGTCAGGCCATCTATCGCCTTATTTGCAATTATTTTGCCCAATTAGCCAACATTGGCGGAACTTTTCCGAAACCTCATAGTCTAGAACAATAGTTCAAAAGAATTTTAATAAGGAGGTTAACCATGATTGGTTCTGCCATACCAGGTGGAATAGCCCGATTAACCAAGAGGTTTATCAGTTATTCCGAGCCCGTGTCTCGACCTTTAGCCATGTTCGTAGCTGGACGTATTGGCGGAGGTATAACTGTACAGTTTGGCCCCAGGGCTGTTAAAGCTGTTGTCGACTATACAGTTACTGGCTATTTTGCAAAGCAGCTTTGCTGTCTAACAGCAAATGCGTTTTTTGGCCCATACTATTACCCTGTCGGCCAGGTGATATTTTCCGGCCTTGCAGCAGTAAGCCCGGGGCCTGTAGCGATTGCCGATAAAATTACTCCATACTTCTACCATCAGCGTTATCTGGCCGAGCTTGACAAAAGCGACTTTGACCCGACGCGATTGGAAGCTGAAGATGTGGAACTTGAAGGAGTGGAAGAGGGCTATGTAAATTACACCTACGAGCCACTCCCTGTTGATGAGTCTACTTACTGTTTCTTCAACAAGGAAGATGCTGAAGGCATGCCACCCTTGCTTCCCCTCAATGGCAAGCCTGAGTTTGAAATGGAGGTATTCAAAACGGTCGAAACAGATGCTTCCGAGAATGATAATGCTGCACTGTAGCCAAAATATGGATCATCAGCCTATTACCGGGCTTGATGATCCATTCCGTTTTTCGGTATTTGACGCTAAGACTCGAGCAGAAACGTCACCGGCCCATCATTGAGCAGAGAGACTTTCATATCTGCACCAAAGCGGCCGGTGGCAACATTGTGATGCAGAGCTTCAGCCCGCTCAACAAAGTAGTGATATAGCTTTTCTCCCTGCCCAGGAGAGGCCCCGGCGCTGAAACCCGGGCGTAATCCTTTACGGGTATCCGCAACCAGAGTGAACTGGGAAACAATAAGCAGGCCGCCCCTCACATCGCGCAAACCAAGGTTCATCCTGCCCTGATCATCACTGAAAATTCGATATTTCAACACTTTTTCCAGCAGTTTATCCGCCAGAGCCAGGTCATCCCCTTTTTCGACACCCAGCAACAGAAGAATGCCGGAACCGATTTCTCCGACCGTCTCCCCATCCACCACCACGCTGGCATGACTGACCCGCTGAATCAAACCTTTCATCGATGCATCTCGAGTTGTTTTTCCAATACGCTCTGCTTTTAAGGAGCCAATCTTCGGGCAAAATCATCCGTTGCCCTGACCAGTGCATCCACAATGCCCGGCTCGCAGGAAGCGTGACCGGCATCCCGGATAATCTGCAAATCTGCCTGCGGCCAGTGATCCGCAAGCGCCTGCGCATTATCCAGCGGACAGATCATGTCATAACGCCCATGCACGATCACGCCGGGAATGGCTGATATCAGATTCATCTTCTCGATAATCTGATTCGGGTTAATGAAGGACTTATGTTTAAAGTAATGACACTCTATCCGCGAAAGGGATAAGGCCAGGTGTGGATCAGCAAAGTGATCCACCAGTTCATGGTTGGGTCGCAGGGTTGCCGTATTGCCCTCCCACAAAGACCAGTGCTTGGCAGCATTCATTCTGGCCAGTTCATCCTCGCCGAACAGCCGCTGATAATAAGCTTCCAGAAGATCGCCTCGTTCACCTTCCGGTATCAGCTCAAGGAAGTGCGCCCAGTGATCCGGAAATACTCTGCTGGCTCCCTCTTTATAAAGCCAGTCAAGATCCTGTTGCCGGGAGAGAAAAACACCCCTGAGAACCAGTCCTGACACACGCTTCGGATGCGCCTGGGCATACAACAACGAGAGCGTTGAGCCCCAGGAGCCACCAAATACCAGCCACCGCTCAACTCCCAGGTTTTCACGAATCAACTCCATGTCGTCAATCAGTGCAGTGGTATTATTGTGCTCCAGTTCAGCATGGGGTCTGGAGCGGCCACTCCCCCTCTGATCAAAAAGAATAATCCGATACTTTTCCGGATCAAAAAAACGGCGATCGTGCTCTGTACAACCGGCACCCGGTCCACCATGCACGAAAAGAACCGGTAGCCCATCCTGAGAACCACACTCTTCAATGTATATCTCATGAATATCATCAACTTGCAGGTGCCGGGTAGCGTAGGGTTTGATGGCAGGATACAGGGTGCGCATGGAAAATCCTTTCAGGAAAACACCAGAACAATGCCTAACCTTAACCTTAAACGGTTATTGCGGCAAAGGGCACGTCGTCACTTTTAAAAACATAACTTGAACTAATTCGGCGGCAACCTGTCTGAGACTTAGAACATAAACATCCTCTACTGATCACACCACGCCATTCAGCTACGTACACCGACCTCTCTGGAGAGGGTAATAAAACAGCAACAGCCCGAAGAATATGAAATACCAACCTGGAAAAGTAATTAAAACAATTGTGGTCTTTTTGATCATCTTAATGGTAATACCCGCCAGAGCATCCCGGTACTTCTCTGATGATGATCAAATAATGATTCAGCAATGGGTAGCCAGGACGGGCTTTAAGATTTACTCAACCAATCCTGAAACCCAACAGCATGATCGCTGGCAATATACCCTGACGGCTTTACAAGCCCTGCATACCTGTCGACCCGAACAATTTTATCACTATCTTTCACAACTGCTTATTTCGGCAGGCAGAACGGCGGATGGTGAGCTGCACCAACTGCTTCAGCCAGCATTGAATCTAAATAAAAAAGAGAAAAACGTCTTTGAAACGTTCATCCTTGAGCAGAGCAAGGATGACCTTGCGGCCTGGTTGAGCCATCACACAGAACTGGGTAAGCATCTCGCCCATAATGACGATCTCTATAACAAGCTGTTTGAACTATTAACCAGAACCACCATTAACAACACCCGGGTTTGCCCAGAAATGTTAATGCTGGAGAACTTCAAGGGGGTTAAGGAGAAGCGGCATGCTGTTTTGCAATGCATCGCCCTGTCAGCGAATCTAAATATTGTTGATATCGATATCAGCCACAACCGAATAGCCACCAGCAAAATACTGGGCCCGGGGCCCGTCAGCACCGATCTGACATCCTCGCCAGCAGTGGTTCTGGACAATAGTGAAGACCTGTTTGCAGCCATTCCTGAACTCTACGACAACCCGCACATCAACCCGGTCATATTACTCACCTCACCATTGGAATACGGTTTTCTGGTCTCTCACCGACTGAGCCAGAAAAGCAACAGGCCCCCGGTATCTCCCCTGACAACGGCCGACATTGAACAAATGCGACAGCGCTACAAGGCAGATAAAAACAAACGGGTTAAACATGAAAAGAAAAGACACTTTTTAGCGGAGGGAAAACGTAACCCTCACTTTCTGGAAGGCTGGATAGCATCACCGGGTTATACCTTTGTGGCATGCCTTGTTATTGCAGCGATTATAACTCAGCTAACGACCACGGTCCCATACCCCGGCAACCCCTGGTTAGGGCCATAAAAAAACCCCACACGAAGTGGGGTTTTGCATACAGTATTTCAGTGATTCGCCAGTATTACTTTGAACGACTTGCACGCTTACGCTCATGCTCCTTCAGGAACTTTTTGCGAATACGGATGTAGTTGGGCGTCACCTCAACCAGCTCATCATCATCAATAAACTCCAGAGCCTGCTCCAGAGAGTGACGAACTGGCGGTGTCAGAATGATATTCTCATCGGTACCCGCGGCACGAACGTTAGTCAGCTGTTTGGCTTTGGTTGGGTTTACCGTCAAATCATTATCGCGACTGTGCAGACCGATAATCTGGCCTTCATAGACATCAACGTTAGGGTTAATGAACAGACGGCCACGCTCCTGCAAGCTGAACAACGCATAGGCCAACACCTTGCCATTCACCATGGAGATAAGAACACCGTTGTTGCGCTGGCCGACTTCCCCACCCTTGACTTCACCATAATGATCAAAAATGGAGGTCAGGATACCGCTGCCTGACGTCATGGTCAGGAACTGGGAACGGAAACCGATCAAGCCACGAGCCGGCATAATGAAGTCAAGACGCACACGTCCTTTACCATCCGGTACCATATCCTTCAGTTCAGCACGACGCAGGCCAAGCTCTTCCATGACTGGTCCCTGGTGCTGTTCTTCAATGTCCACCACCACGTGCTCAAAGGGCTCCTGCTTAACGCCGTCAATTTCCTTGACCACTACCTGTGGACGGGAAACCGCCAGCTCAAACCCTTCCCGACGCATGGTTTCAATCAGAACGGACAGGTGCAGTTCACCACGGCCAGACACCTTGAACTTATCTGCATCATCGCCCTGCTCAACACGCAACGCTACGTTGGAGATCAGTTCGCGATCAAGACGCTCACGGATATTACGGGAGGTAACGAATTTGCCATCCTGACCAGCAAACGGAGAGTCATTCACCTGGAAGGTCATGCTGACTGTTGGCTCATCAACCGTCAGCGGTGGCAGCATTTCCGGACGCTCAGGATCACAGATCGTGTCAGAAATGTTCAGCTTATCAATACCGGTAATACAGACAATGTCACCGGCACGGGCTTTGGCCACTTCAACACGCTCAAGCCCCAGGTGCCCCATGACCTGCTGCACTTTGGCCTTACGCTGCTTGTTGTCACGATCCACCAGCACAATCTGCTGACCAGGCTTCAGTACACCACGGGTAATACGGCCAATACCGATAACTCCGACGTAGCTGTTGTAATCCAGGGCACTGATCTGCATCTGTAAAGGACCGTCAACATTGACCGGTGGCGCAGGCACACGCTCAGTAATCATCTCAAACAGCGGTGTCATATCTTCAGCCAGATTGTCCGGGTCATGACCGGCAACACCGTTCAGTGCGGAGGCGTAAATCACCGGGAAGTCCAGCTGCTCATCCGTAGCGCCCAGACGATCAAACAGATCAAATACCTGATCCATAACCCAGTCAGGGCGAGCACCCGGACGATCAACCTTGTTGATAACCACAATCGGTCTCAGGCCCTGCTCAAAGGCCTTCTGGGTAACAAAGCGGGTCTGTGGCATCGGACCATCAACGGCATCCACCAACAGCAGAACCGAGTCAACCATAGAGAGCACCCGCTCAACTTCACCACCGAAGTCAGCGTGTCCCGGGGTATCAACGATGTTGATATGGAAATCTTGCCACTCAATCGCGGTGTTCTTGGCCAGGATGGTAATACCACGCTCTTTTTCCTGGTCATTGGAGTCCATGATACGCTCAGCGCCCTGGTCCTTACGACCCAGAGTACCTGACTGCTGCAGCAGCTTATCCACCAGCGTAGTCTTGCCGTGGTCTACGTGGGCGATAATGGCAACGTTTCTTAACTTATTAATTTCCAAAACTTATTCCGCCTTTCAAAATCTTTAAATTTTTTTCGTACACATATTTGTACACACTTTTAAATATGTCTGCTCCAGGAGGCCGAGCAACTAAAATGGCGGCAATCCTACCACTCCGCCACTCATACGCAAGTTTTATACACCCTTATATCTGCCCGCCTTACCGGCATTTAAGTGCACGGGTATACGTATATGACCAGATATAACCGAGTTACCACGTTGACATTGCGACGGAAACCAGCCGAAGGGATTTGCTAACACTCAAAGCCATAAAGTCGTTGATCGTGAGATGCCTGATCCGTTTCCTATACTTCAGGAGATACCCAACAGCGCACATGGATGAAGCCAATGAGTAAGGTCGATGAGAGCACCCCAAGTCAGCCAGCCATCCCACCAAACAACAACAATCCTAAGAAGACTCAAAACACCAGTACAGGCCGAATTTCCCAAATAGCAGATGCTGAGCCAACAATTGGCAAAGCTGGACATGCATTATCCAATGAGCGGACAGATTTTGGTCTGGAGAAACGCCAAATCACCCTGTCTTCACCCCATAAGATCACTGACCTCAAACAGAATAAACAAGAGAAGGATCAGCTTATAATTCTCGAGGAGAAAATCCAGACCTCAACTAAAAAGCTCACCGACACGACCCACAATAGTTCAGAGCAGTGTCAGCAAATCAAGGCCCTCATCAACGCCTATATGGATGAACTCGAGATGCTGGACGATCCACCCTGCACGACCCGGCAACTGGCTTTGTTTCGAGACTACCTGCAAGAGCAATTGGTTCTCATGCCCAATGTCTACAAAGGCATTCTCCTCTCCAGCCCAAATACCAACAAGCGCTTTCTCAGTGAAATGGCGACCAAAATCAACGATAAGATTATTGCTACTATGCAGGCTCCAGACCATATTTTTGAGGATCTGGCCATACCGGCTGAGATTGAAAGAGAGGTGCGAATCCCCAGTGACAGTTGCCATGAAAGCGATATGCTCGCCATGAAAGCCGATTTAGATATACAAGGTCAACTTGTCATCCCCAACCAGATCGGTGTCGATTTGATCAGAAACACTGTACGTATTCACAACAACAATGGAGTCAACTTTGACAATAGTGCTCTATGCGCTGAATACCGCCATAAGATGGATCATAATGAGACGGATGCCGCCAACGAAGTTCGTCAGGCGTTAGAAGGCAAGATTATCAGTAGCCTTGATGGGCTACCGATCGAAACAAAGATGCAGATACTCAGCCACATCAACCAGACCGAGCTTAATCATATGCTCTACTGTCTCCAGGGTACTCTGTTTAACATGATGCCCGATTGGGGGCTGCTAACCCAACAAAACCCAGAGCTGGCTATCGATGTGATACGTAACGACAACAGCACTGACATCACCTACCGCATGAACGCTATTCCAACCCTTGCGGGGGGGGCAGGAACTACTGATGGAGAGCCTCTCAAATATGACAGTCAATCTCGCATCTCGCTCAGTCGTACTGCCACTATCGATAATGATGGCCATGTTGATTATGGAAAAATTGAGGTGCGGTTCTATCTCCATAAGGTGAAAGAGGAATCCAGTGCCAAGTCTTGAATCTTGCATGTGCTCCAAAAGGGAAACCAGCAAAAAGAAAGACCCTGGCTTTCCCACTTGAACTTCCCCGCCAGACTTTCGCAGGACTGAACTTAAACCTTTCAGCTCAAACAACTTCCATCAGGCAAACGCTCCAACCACTCCTGACCACTAATGGGCAACTAAACCGGGACAACACTTCGCAATCTCTTCCGGAAACTTCTCTGCGCTTGCCCTGCACCTCGAGCATTTTCATTGTGCAGGGTGACGCAAAAATTCAGATTACAAACCCTCAACACCATCTATGCTGGTCATGAGAATTTGTGGAGACCCTGTTCTTTAAAGGGAGCAAAGACTGCCGATGCAAAACATTGATAGTTTCGCTCGCAACGGGATGAGCTGGGGAAGCCTGCATACTATGGCCAAAAAAATTACCACAAATACACCAACTCAATATCCAGCTCAAGAAAATAAACCCAGGCCGGCCAACGATAACACTCGAGGGGTGTTTGCCAATACCCGGCAGGTTTCCCCGATCACTGAGCGCAGTGATACCCATATTGGCAAGGGTGTTAACAGTGACAGAACTGCGAGCCGACTGGATAAAGATTCACAAAAAAGCCTCAGTAACTCATTGATCACTCTGGCTGACCCTGTGCAGGAACATACTTCCCGGGACAAAGTAATCACCGGCCTGCAACGGGTTGCAGCACACTCCCTCCAGGGAATCCCCTATAATCTTCTGAGCCAGCTGAAAGAGGCCGCTGATCACCGCGGTGCAGCACTGTTTACCCGACCTGTGGAGCCAGTCTGTCGCACCTTGATTGATGAAGGGTGGCCCACCAAACATTTCAGAATCAAAGCAAAAAGCAGTAATTGGGGGGCTCAGGCAGGTACCATTCCGGTGCTTCAGCAGTACAGCAAACTGGCCCTGGACAGGGACAGTAAAATAGAAAAATACAGCAAGCAGGCAGAAAAGTGCCTGAAAGGGGTAGATCGCCACGGCAATCCGTACGCCGAGGCTGTGCCATTAAGAATCAGCCAGAACCGCCTTGAGGAGCTTGAACGCAATGGCTATCTGTATCAGCGAAATGAGCAGGTCAATGAACACGGTGATCCGTGTCTCTATTTCAAGACACGGGCCTGCAATCGCAGTGACGGGCCTGAACATACCCAGCTATTGATAAGAGAACCCGATGGCCAATGGGCTGTGTACGACGCTGATCATATATCCCCAGCACCTGTTATGGTGATTGCGCAGCCGGCAACAGAGCCAGGCGACACGGCACAGCCCATGACCGCAGATATTGATCCACTGATGGAGGTTTTTCCCCTGGAGAAACTGGATCTGGAGCGTTTAGACCGATTACCCATACCTTTAGTATCAGACCAGGTTGTCACCCGGCAGGTAGACAAGTATCGCGCGAGACTGAAGAAATCCTTTGCTGCCGGGGAAATATCCAAAGAGGTGTTGCAGGAGAAACTGGCTGGCTATGATCAGTTGGAAAAAAAACTGCAGAACGATTTTTATTCGGTAAAAGATGAATCCGGGCAAACCCTCTTCAGGGAGGACTCGGATATGGGCAATGTGTCAAACCGAACCCGGAATATGGTTAGCTATTACGAACGGGCATTGGGCAGAAAACACCGGGTTATTCACCATAATGTTGATGTTCACAGTCTGGCCACTGATGAGCAGGCCAATTATCCCATTACCGCTTTTCTGCCAGCCTCATTAAATATGGCAGAAGGGATTTGCATGATTTTCAATGAGGAGCAGTTTCACTCTGTGCTGGGTGAGCTGATGAATCGAGGTTATGCAGTCCAGCAAAATCCACTCTGGAAAACCCGTCCGAAAAATCACAATTTTCTCAATGCCAAGGCCCGTGTGGCAGCCAGTATGAAAGCTTCGTTAATCGACCCTGAAGAGTTTGTCAGGGGTCTTGAGCAAATGGCCCGGGCAGATGATCTCGATGAAGATTACCGGGCAGCGCTGATCTCTGAACAGGAGGACTATCTGAAAGGTGACGCTCATGAGCGCCGTGATTCCGCTATCAGCTTCAATAGCAGTCTCGACTCCGTTGACCAGGGATCAGAGGGGGACTCATCAACAGCGGATCTTTCCGATTTCAGCGACAGTGATTCTGAAGATGATGATTCCGGCTTTGGTCCTTAGGACCTGCACCTCCCGGCGATCACTGCGGCCAGAGCAGGCTGAACTCAGGCAACCTTGAAGCCTTGCGGTCAAAGGTCAGGGTTGTTACACATCGTTGTTTGTTATGATGCCCGATCATGGCATCCGCAAAATCATAACCCTGTTGATAATCATCAAGAGCTTTCAGGGTTTCCGGACAATGATCAGTTACGCACTTTTGCAGGTGCAAAACAGCTCTGAGTTTCTGACATTGCTGTTCGGGGTCTACCCTGTAAAAATGACTGAGCACCCACACAGTTTCTATCAACACCAGAGGGCTGATGTAAAACTTCTGGCAACCGGTGAGGAAGTTGAGAACCTGTTGATACTGAGGCTCGTCATCTCGAACCAGATAGCGAATAAGGATATTCGTGTCAATACCGTCCATTACTACTTGCCTTTGTGCTGGTCATGTTGATTGATCCAGGTTTCAGAAGCACCCGCCTTAATGGCTTTTTCCATATCGTCCAGCGATGCCCTGCGACCATTGGTGTGCTGGGCCAGGCAACCACCAAGGGCTTCAATATCGTCAGACATGGGGGTCAGGATGATGACTCCGTCTTTTTCTTGAAAGAGCACTTTATCACCGGGTTGCAACTGATATTTTTCCCGAATAGCACTGGGAATGGTGACCTGCCCTTTGCTGGTGATTGAGCTGGTTGACATGGCTGAGGTCTCTGGTTCGAGTATTACAAAAGGTAATACCTGATCAGCAGCTTGTCAAAACGGACGGGTTAAGTAGTACATTCAGGTTTTAAGCCTGTCCTTTTTCCGCAACCGAATAAACAAACCTGCTATTTTTCCTGAAGCGCTTCCGCAAACGCCCGGTAAAAAGGCTTTTTAAATGGCTGATATCGCTGTTATGCTCGCGGGTTCATTTTTATTTTAATGAAAATGCCGCCAGAACGTGCTTCCCAGCCAAACTTTTCTTTTAATCGGAAGCGGCACTTACGCTCATGGCAACGTCTGTCCAGAGCCGGAAATGATCCAATACCATGTCAGAACAGAACCCTAATCCTGGCAGTCTGCAGATTTACCTTCGACTGCTGACTTACGTAAAACCCTACATCGGCTATTTTGCCCTGAGTCTCCTTGGCCTGGCTATCTTTGCCCTGACCCAGCCCGGTTTCGCCAAGCTGCTTGAATACTTTGTCCAGGCGCTGGAAGGCGAAGAGGTCACCCTGCTGCAAAACCAGGCATGGCTGCCCAACTCAGCCATTTCATCACTCTGGCTGATCCCGTCACTGATGGTCATTATCGCCATCGTTCGGGGCATCGGCTCTTATCTGGGTAATTACTACATCTCCAAGGTCGCGAACTTTGTTATCCATGACCTGAGAACCGAGATGTTCGAACGCATGATCAACCTGCCCAATGCATTCTTTGATAACAACAACTCCGGCCACCTGATTGCCCGTATTACCTATAACGTCAGCCTGGTGACTGCCGCGGCTACCGATGCCATTCGTGTTGCCGTCCGGGAAGGCCTGACCGTTGTCTTCCTGCTCAGTTTCCTGTTTTACACCAGCTGGAAGATGACCCTGATCTTTATTGCCGCACTGCCAATCATCGCCATGGTGGTTGCCTATGCCAGCAAACGTTTCCGCAGGATCAGCAGAAATATGCAAAATTCCATGGGAGACCTGACCCATGTCACCTCGGAAACCATTAATGGCTATCGGGAGGTCAGGGGGTTTGGTGGTGAAGGTTATGAATGTGATCGCTTCCGGTCTTCCAGTGCCGCCAATACCCGCCAGAACCTTAAGCTGGCCAAAGCGGGCTCCGTCCATACGCCGGTTCTGCAATTTATTGTCTCCATAGCCCTTGCCCTTTTGCTGTTTATGGTTCTGTTTGTCAAAGGTGACTCAACTACAGCAATCCTGGTGGGTTATGTAACAGCGGCCGCCCTGCTGCCCAAGCCGATCCGCCAGCTCAGCGAAGTGAACGCCAGTATCCAGAAGGGCATCGCGGCGGCAGAAAGTATTTTCGCCATGGTGGATGAAACACCAGAAGCCAATCATGGCCAGTACACCTGCGACCGGGTAACCGGTTGCGTTGAATTCAGGCAGATTGGTTTTGCTTATCCAGGCGCGGAATCACCCGCACTGCAAGACATCAGCTTCACCATTCAACCCGGACAAACCTACGCCCTGGTGGGGCGATCCGGTTCCGGCAAAAGCACCCTCGCCAATATTGTTCCCAGGTTCTATAACCATACCGAAGGCGATATCCTGATTGACGGTGTTCCCCTGAATGACTTTGAATTGAAAAACCTGCGCAGCCATATTGCCCTGGTCAGCCAGAACATCACCCTGTTCAATGATACCGTTGCCAGAAATATTGCCTACGGTGCCTTGGCGGATACCGCCGATCAGGAAGATATCCGCCTGGCTGCAGAAGCGGCCCATGCCACAGAGTTCATCAAAGACATGTCGGACGGTATGCACACAATTGTTGGCGAAGACGGCGTTCTCCTGTCCGGCGGCCAGCGTCAGCGTCTGGCCATTGCCCGTGCGGTGCTTAAAGATGCGCCCATCCTGATTCTGGATGAAGCAACCTCAGCCCTGGACACAGAATCCGAGCGCCACATTCAGGCAGCCCTGGACAGCATCATGAAAGGCCGTACCACCCTGGTGATTGCTCATCGCCTGTCAACCATTGAGAATGCCGATTGCATCCTGGTAATGGAGCATGGCCGAATTATTGAACGAGGAACCCATACTGAACTGCTGGCGAAAGGTGAACATTACGCCAAACTGCACAAGATGCAGTTTCAGGATGAACCGCCTGTTACCGTAGAACACGTTTAAATATTACTCAGGAAGAAAATGGAACTTTTGCTCCCTTTTTCAATCTTACTTAGTACATCATTCCAATAAGTTTGATGTGTAAAATCTCCGTTCACCCCGGGTGCCCTTCGGCTCAGCTCAGGATGAACGGAGCTTGGGAGCCATTGATAGAAGGAACTCATCAATTAAATTCAAACCATGTACTGGTCGTATCTTGAGCTTAAACAGGCATTTCCAATGGAAACATATCCAAGCACCAACCCGGCAAACGTCTCGGCAGCGCCTGCCAATCAGCTAACCCGGCCTTTAGCACCCGCTTCTGATAGCTCCAAATGTGTTTTTTCTCCTCACCGAACAGTGGCAACATGTCAGACGCATACATCCAGCCAGTCCGGCTCCAATGACATAACATCCACCAGAACCACTGACATTGAAGCAAGAGCTGTGCTTCCCGGTAGCGCCGACACAACAATACTTGCATCTTCTGGCTCTGGTTCTTCTATATCGCTAAAAGGCCCTCAAAATAATGACATTGCGAAAAGCTCTCTGCCCAATGAGTTGCAAGCATGTATTCGGGAGTGGCAAGTAATCTCGACGAACTACCCACGAAATTTAATGTTTCAGGAACTCATCAAGTTCATGACCAAATGCAAAAGAGCATTAATACTCCGATCAATTCAACTGGGCAGGTTTGACAGGGAAAATCCAGCACACATTGCCGAGGCTTTTCTGTCAGGTACGTTGAATATGGCAACCCGCAGAGTCTCCAACATGCCAAAGCACATTTTAATGCCAGAATTATTTCCACCTGATAATACTAACGTACTAATAATGTTCAGCGAACATAGCACCTATAAACTATCGATCGCTTTCAGACATAAAAAAGTAAGTGAAATAATTACTGAGACTATCTCCCACCAGGATGCTAAGTTTTTTATACCTGATGACCCTTTTAAAACATGTCATACCACTGCGGATTTTATTGGGGCATTGCTCTCCACAATTTGTACTTTTTATGATCATCCTGCGACCTCAAAACGTGTTCAGGCTCAAACTGACTCAACTTGCCCTGATACCAGTGATGATAATTGTGACATTGCCATACTCTTCAAGACATTGGGATTATGGAAAAGTCAGGATAAAACCCTTGTTATTCCCTGCATAAAAACACAATCCAGCCACATCCCGCCATTCAAATTAATCGCCGCATTCTCAAAGTCGCTGGCTGAAAGCCACCCCTACCATGCGTTGTTCAAAAGGCCCAGGCTGAATCCGGCAAGGCTAACTTATTGCCCAAAACCAAAAGGAGTTCAATCGGATAACCTTGAAAAATTTCAAAAGAGAACCTTAAAATCTCTGCTGAATAGCTTGAGCGAGCAATCGGCAAAATCATCAAAACCAAAAGAACCCCAATCATCTGCATCAGCTCAACCATCACCAGCCGTAGCCCCTGCCAGTTCCTATAAATTAGAAAATCCCTCAGAAAAAACACTATCCCTTGCCAAACAAATCGCTTTGCTGATCGAACGCAATGATGCAGCTAAGCTCAAAACATTACTTGAACATAACCCTCAATACGCCACTGAGCTTAAAGACTCCCAGAATAATAAACTGCAAAAATACCTGTCTAAATGCCAGGATATCCAGGCTGACAATGATGAGGCGAGTGTCGAGGAGTACGACGACCATCTGACGTCACAGGATTAATATTATTTCTCACTTACGCAGCAGAAAACATCTATGGTAAAGTCGCCAATTTACCGTAAAACAGCTGCACTGCCCCCGATCCGGAAACACGAAACAAGGCGTATAAGGTGTACCAGCACACGCTGTACAGCCTTTGCCAAAATATCCGTCAACTGACTTTAAGGTGCATATTGCACGGCTGTGGTATGGTAAGTAGTTAACCAACTGCCATTAAGCTGACTGGACCTCATTGATGAAATTGACGATTCCCCGTTTTGATCTGGCCAAAGTCCTGGTAATTGGCGATATCATGCTGGATCGATACTGGCATGGTGCCACCTCCCGGATTTCACCGGAAGCTCCGGTGCCTGTAGTTAAAGTCGGACAGATAGAAGACCGTCCGGGCGGAGCGGGCAATGTTGCCCTCAATATTGCCACACTGGGCGCACCGGCATGGGTTATCGCGGCAACTGGTGACGATGAATCCGCCGACGTCCTTCAGACCCGACTGGAGGCCGCTGGCATTTACTGCTGCTTTGCCCGAATCCCCGGTGCGCCAACCATTACCAAATTACGGGTCATTTCCCAGCATCAACAATTGATTCGCCTGGATCATGAAGAAAGCTTTGATGGTCTGAGTCCCGATGTGATTGAAGAAAAGGCCGCCCAGCTTATCCATAACCTGAGCGCCATTGTCCTTTCTGATTACGGCAAGGGAACTCTGCAGGGCTGTCAGCAACTGATTCGCCTGGCCCGATCCCATAATATTCCCGTTCTCGTGGACCCCAAAGGCAGCAGCTTTGAGCGTTATCGTGGTGCCACGGTGATAACGCCCAATCTGAAAGAGTTTGAGACAATTGCTGGCCCCTGCCGCAGCGAAGAAGAGCTGGTCAGCAAAGGTCAACAACTGTTAAAAGACCTTGAGCTGGGAGCACTGCTTATTACCCGCAGTGAACACGGCATGACCCTGATCCGGGAAAATGAACCTGAAGTCCACTACCCGGCAAGGGCAAGAGAAGTTTTCGATGTAACAGGTGCAGGCGACACGGTTATCTCGGTACTGGCCGCCTCCCTGGCCGCTGGCTGTGACATGCCCCAGGCTGCCGGTCTGGCCAATATTGCCGCCGGCATTGTTGTGGCCAAGCTAGGCACCGCCAGCGTCTCCATGCCCGAACTGAGACGTGAAGTGAACCGGGAGCTGGGTGCTGAAAGAGGTGCGGTATCTGCCGAGCAATTGATGATTGCGGTTGAAGATGCCCGGGCTCACGGCGAAAAGATCGTTTTTACCAACGGTTGTTTTGATATCCTCCATGCTGGCCATGTTGGCTACCTGGAGCAGGCACGCAAGCAGGGGGACAGGCTGATTCTTGCCATTAATGGCGATGATTCTGTCACCCGCCTGAAAGGTGAAGGACGCCCGATTAACCCGGTGGACCGCCGAATGGCAGTACTTGCTGGCCTGGAAGCGGTGGACTGGGTTGTCAGTTTTGATGAAGATACCCCGGAAAATCTGATTCAGGCAATCAAGCCGGATGTACTGGTAAAAGGTGGCGACTACTCACTGGATGAAGTGGTCGGTGCTCCGATTGTTCATGAATACGGTGGTGAAGTGAAAGTGCTGGCCTTCCTGGAGAACTGCTCAACCACTGCCATTGTCGATAAAATCCGCGATGAAAAAGAAGCACAACCTGCCTGATGATTGCCTGGCCATAACCGCTGTGGCCAGCCCCTGATCTGAATTATCTGCCGGGCATCAACCGGCAGAGTAGTAGCCTGTCGGACTTAACAACATCTACAGGTTATGACAGATCAAATAACACGTACTCATTAACCAGACCTATCAAGGGCCGATATATTGATCAGGCCCATGCTTGACACATTTACCGTGACTCCTTGATAACATTGGTGAGAAAACACTGATGAATTAAATCGCTTCCACCTCTTCCCACAATTTCCGCAGTCGTTTGTCCGATACCGGAAAACGAGTGCCCAGCTGCTGGGCAAACAGGGAAACCCGGTACTCTTCAATCATCCAATAGAATTGCTGAAGATTTGGATCGATCACCTTATGCTGATAATGAGCCTCTCGGCGTTTATCATATTTCTGCTGCAGAGCGGTCAGCTCTTCCGTCCAGGCGCGATCACGGTTTACCTTGGCTGGCAATTTCTCCAACCTGACCTCAATCGCCTTGAAATAACGAGGATAATGGCTAAGCCACTCCATACCCGCTGACGTCATAAACCCCGGCTGTAACAGTCTTTGCACATGCTGCTTGATATCTGCCAGGGCCAGGGCCCGGTCAAAACTGATCTTACCTTTCAGTTGTCGGCTAATCCCCTGGGCAATACGAAAGATCTCATTAAGAATGGGATCAATCTTCTCGGCAAAAGGCACAATGTCGCCTTTGGGCTGCTCCAGCAATGCCATGAATGATTCACGTTTTTTGGGCAGCTCACTGTCCTTATTCAGATAGACGCCGCTGATAATCAAACTCTGCAAATCATCTTCAAGCTGGTTCTGCTTCATCAGATTAGTGGCCAGCAACCTGGTTTCTTTCAATCTGGCCACTTTACTCAAGGCAAACTTAAGCTGGGTGGACAGCCTGATCCTGAGCAATCGCGTCAACCCTTTGCGGTTTTCAAAGTCGGCCATCGCCGGACTTTCAAACGTAAGGTGGTGCAAATCAGGCTTCTGTCGTTCAGCCCCCTTGCACCACTTCCCACAGCCCGCACCGTTACAGATATCCGCAGGAATCAGGGCATCGTAAGTAGTTAACCAACTACTTAACCCGGATATTTTATAAACGTGCTCGCGCTCTCGCTTGTCCTTTGCCGCTCTATGGAATTGTCTTTTAATAAGTTCCCGATTTCCGTTCACCCTGAGCTTGTCGAAGGGTCGTGCCACCGAACTTCGACAAGCTCAGTCCGAACGGAGTCAGGCAATGAAAATAGGGAAGTTATTTCCAGACAACTCCTAAGTCAGTGCCATTGGCCCATAGCCCCCCATTCACCGTTGGCTGAACGACAGGTTGGGATATCAAAGCTGTTGCCTTGCAAAATCAGGCAAGGATAGACAAGGCTCAGGCGGTGAAAAGAACCGTTTGAATTATTTATAATGGATAATATGCAAAAATCTTATAATTAAGACGGTGATGGTTTTCAGGGGAAAGAAAATTGTTCTCTGATATCAATGACTCAATCCATAATGCCCCCCCCTCGACCGCTCATCGTAGACGGATCAAGTAGACGGATCAAAGCCTCGCCCCCCCGAATTCATCAGACAGAAATAAAATCGCAATAAAATCGTAACTTTACAGAAATTTTTCTTTCATTTTTGCTAATTACTATAACGGTCTCAATCTAATGAACAGAACGTTCATCCACATAAGTAAGGTAATACAAGCAAAATGAAGAACGCAGCACTGACTACAACCATTCTGACCGCACTGGCATCAACCCCTGCTTTTGCTGTAACTGTTTATGATGAAGACGGGACTTTGCTAAAAGTCGGCGGTCGTGCAGAAGCCCGTTTTAATATCTCTGACGAAAATAAAAGTGCCGACACTGACTCTTTCAAAGATAAGTCCCGCGCCCGCGTAAAGATAACCGGAAAAACCCGGATCTCCGAAGAGCTGTATGGCTTTGGTAAATATGAGACTCAGTTTGACGACAAGTCTGAACTAACTAATCGTTACTACTTTGCAGGTTTAGGCACTTCTTTTGGAGAGTTTTCCTACGGCAAACAAGACTCGGCTCAGGTACTGCTGACTGATATCACTGATATTATGGCAACATTTGGTGCCGAAGCAGCAGATATCGTTGATGGCAACAAAGACAAACGCGAAAATACCTTCCTTTATTCCGGAGAGTTTGATGCCCTGACCATTCAGGCCAACTATACCGCAGCGGATGAAGATAACACCAAAGATACCGAAAGCTACGGTATTGCTGCCCTCTACAATATTGGCTCAGTTGATATTGGTGCCGGTTATGTTTCCCAAACCAGCGGGGTCAACGACGACGACCAGGCTAATCTTGTCGTCCAATACTCTATTGACGACATTACCCTGGGTGCCCTGTACACCTTGGGTAGCAACGCTGACAATGATATTACCGGCTACGAAATATCAGCTAAATACAAACCAGTAAAGAAACTTACCCTGGCCAGTGTTTACAACTATCAGGAAGTAGACCCCAAGGCTGGTGCAACAGTAGACACAATTGACGAGTTTGCCATTGAGGCAGTTTACAAGTTCAATGGCAACCTGCGAACCTACGCCGGTTACAGATTCCAGCAGATTGATAACACGGATGACGAGTTACAGGCCGGTATCCGCTACGACTTCTGATTTCACTGATACTCCCTCCGGGACATCCCGAGGGAGTAACCTTGCTTAAATATCCTCAACCTGTTCCCACAGTTTACGAAGACGTTTGTCTGATACCGGAAAACGGGTTCCCAGTTGCTGGGCAAACAGGGAAACCCGGTACTCTTCGATCATCCAGTAAAATAATTGCAGGTTCGGATCAACAATCTTCTGCTGAAGATGCGCATCAAGCCGTTTTTCATATTTTTGCTGTAGTACAGCCAGCTCTTCCGTCCACGCTCTATCTTTGTTTACCTGGGCGGGCAGTTTCTCCAGTCTGGCTTCAATCCCTCTAAAATATCGGGGGTAGTGGCTCAACCACTCCCTACCGGCATCAGCCATAAAGCCGGGGCGTAACAGCCTTTGTAAATGCTGTTTGATATCAGCCAGCGACAATGCCCGATCAAAGCTGATCTTTCCTTTCAATTGACGACTCACCCCCTGGGCAATACGAAAAATCTCATTAACAATGGGATCGATCTTCTCGGCAAAAGGCACAATGTCGCCTTTATGCCGCTCAAGCAATGCCAGAAATGACTCCCGGTTTCTGGGCAGCCCGTTGTCATCATTCAGATAGACGCCGCTGATAATCAAACTCTGTAAATCATCTTCCAGCTGACTCTGATGCACCAGATTGGTCGCCAGCAACAGGGTTTCCTTCACTCGGGCCATTTTACTCAAGGCAAACTTAAGCTGGGTGGACAGCCTGATCCTGAGCAGTCGGGTCAACCCTTTGCGGTTTTCAAAGTCGGCCATCGCCGGACTCTCAAATAGCTGAACTGCCACTGAATCACGCTGGTCAACCAGGGCCGGGTATGACTTTAATACCAGCCCTCCGGCTTTGCGGGTAATTTCATGGGGCAGCTCGCCACAGGTCCAGTCCAGCAGACCTTCCTGCTCCAGATGACTTTTCGCCAGCTTACGGATGGTGTCCTGTACATGATCAGAGAACTGTTGTCTGAGCTGATTTAAATCACGCCCCTGGCCAATAACATCGCCATCTTCATTCACCACCCGGATATTCATTAGCAAATGTCCATCCAGGCTATCTGTGTTCCAGTGCTCTTCGAGAATACGCACACCGGACATACGGGTCAGCTGCCGCCCAAGCATGTCGGTCAGCGGCTCGTCACAGGCAGAGAGCGATTCCAAAGCACCGTTGACAAAGTCAGGCACAGGGACAAAGTTCTTGCGCACCGGCTTGGGCATGGATCGAACCAGGGCCACACACTTGTCGAACAGCATACCGGGCACCAGCCACTCCAGACGATGCCTGGGCAGCAACCTTAATGCCTCCACCGGCACGGTCAGGGTGACGCCGTCATCCGTCTCACCCGGGGCAAAGTGATAACTGAGCGGCAGCTCCAACCCCTCCCAGCGGAAGCGATCCGGGTATCTGTTGACGGTGATATGCTCTGCTTCATGCTGCATCAGATACTCTTTGGTAAGGTGGAGCAAATCAGGCTTCTGTCGTTCAGCCCCTTTGCGCCACTGCTCAAAGCCCGCACCGTTACAGATATCCGCAGGAATCAGGGCATCGTAAAAGTGGTAGAGCGTGTCACTGTCCACCAGAATATCCCGGCGGCGGGACTTCGCTTCCAGCTCATCCACTTCGTCAATCAATGCCAGGTTATGCTTCTGAAATGCCCCTTTGGAATCAAAGTGCCCTTCAACCAGGGCTTCACGGATAAAGATCTCCCGGGCAACCACCGGATCTATCAGGCCATAATTCACCCGACGACGGCCGACAATGATCAATCCATACAGTGTGACCTGCTCAAACGCCACCACCTGGGCACGTTTCTTCTCCCAGTGGGGTTCAAAATAGTTCCGCTTCACCAGATGCGTTGCCAGCGGCTCAATCCATTGGGGCTCCAGTTTGGCATTGGTTCGGGCAAAGAGCCGGGAAGTTTCCACCAGCTCTGCCGCCATCGCCCATTTGGGCTTGCGCTTATAAAGCGTCGATGCCGGAAACAGATAGAAGCGCCGGTTTCTGGCCCCCATATAATCCGCTTCATCATCTTTACTGCCCAACTGGGACAAAAGGCCGGATAGCAGTGACTTATGAACATCGCCATAGCTGGCAGGGCTGTCATTCAAGCGGAATTGCAGGTCTTTACAGGCCAGTGTCAGCTGTCGATGGAGGTCGCGCCACTCGCGCATGCGCATAAAAGACAGGTACTGTTTATTGCAGTATTTGCGCAGCTGATTCTGGGACAGTGCCTGCCGCTGTTCCTCATAGGCTTCCCAGAGATTCACGTATGTCATGAAGTCCGAGTCATCGTGATAAAACTCACGGTGTCGCTGATCGGCCGCCTGCTGTTTGTCCTGCGGGCGTTCCCTGGGATCCTGTGCCGCCAGGGCACTGACAATAATCAACACTTCATGCAGGGCATTATTGTTATTCGCCTCAATCAGCATCCGTCCAAGGCGTGGATCTACCGGCAGCTGCCCCAGCTGTCGGCCAATCGGGGTAATACGCCGGTCTTTACCCACCGCCACCAGCTCCTGCAGCAGCTTGAAGCCATCATTAATGGCTTTGCCATCCGGTGGATCAACAAACGGAAACGCGGCGATATCGCCCAGCCCCATCCGCAACATCTGCAAGATCACCGCCGCCAGGTTGGTTCTGAGAATCTCCGGATCGGTAAACTCCGGACGGGAAAGAAAATCCTCCTCAGAGTAAAGGCGAATACAGATACCTTCGGCAACACGACCACAGCGCCCTTTACGCTGATTGGCCGATGCCTGCGACACAGCCTCAACCGGCAGCCGCTGGACTTTTGACCGGACACTGTAGCGGCTGATACGGGCAGTACCGGGGTCAATCACATAGCGAATGCCCGGCACCGTTAACGAGGTTTCGGCGACGTTGGTGGACAAAATAACACGACGACCGGAGTGTTCCTGGAAGATCCGGTTCTGCTCAGCGGCAGAAAGGCGGGCATACAGTGGCAGAATGTCAGTATGGGGCAGTTTGGCATCCCGGAGAAACTGGTGAGTTTCCCGGATATCCCGTTCACCGCTGAGAAACACCAGCACATCGCCCAGTGGTTTGCCCTTTCCTGCGCGTTCAAGGCTGTCAATCTCTTCCAGTGCGCCCAGAATCCCCTGCTGTAATCGCTGGTCGGCATCACGCCCTTCCAGCTCAAGATCTTCCAGTGGACGATATAATGTCTCTACCGGATAGGTTCTGCCCGAGACTTCGATCACCGGTGCCTGATCAAAGTGCTTTGAAAACCGCTCGACGTCTATGGTAGCCGACGTGATGATGACTTTCAGGTCTGGTCGTTTAGGCAGAATCAGCTTGATATAGCCCAGAAGAAAATCAATATTCAGGCTGCGCTCATGGGCTTCATCAATGATCAGGGTGTCATAGCGGTTAAGAAAACGGTCATTCTGGATCTCGGCCAGCAGAATACCGTCAGTCATCAACTTGATCAGGGTAGTTTCGGTGGAGTGATCGGTGAAACGCACCTGGTAACCAACCTGCTCCCCCAGCACGCCCCCAAGCTCTTCAGCAATGCGATTGGCAACGGAACGGGCGGCCAGTCGCCGGGGCTGGGTATGGGCAATCGTACCAAAAATACCACGACCCGCTTCAAGACAGATTTTTGGCAGCTGGGTTGTCTTGCCTGAGCCTGTTTCACCGGCGATCACCACTACCTGGTGCTCACGGATAGCCCTGGCGATATCCTCTTTCCGGTCAATCACCGGTAGCGCCTGCTCATAACGGACGTCAGGAAGAGCCGCTTGTCGCTGCTCTACCAGCAACAGCGATGACGCTATTTTTTTCTGAATCCGCTCCAGACCTGCCTCATCATCCCGTTTCAGCCGACGCAATTGACCACGCAAGCGGTAACGATCGCGTATCATGCATTGATTGATGGACTGGCGCAGTTGCTTATCGGAAAAGCCGGACACCCAGGTACTCCCGTTTATATGGAATCAGTGATGATTATATAAGTTTGACAAGCGGCCTGAATGGCCGCCTGAGAGGAATTCCAGGACCTGTTGACGTTTCGTTGCGTGCTCAGCGCAACGAAACGTCAACAGGCCCTAACCACTCATTAAATTTGCCGGGCTGCCAGCTCTTCATCACGCAAATGACGACGGAGGATCTTACCCACATTGGTCGTGGGCAGCTCATCTCTGAACTCAACCATTTTGGGTACTTTATAGCCCGTCAGGTTTTGCCGGAAAAAGTGAATCACTTCTTCTTTGGTCAGTTCCGGATTACTGGACACCACAAACACCTTGATCGCCTCTCCCGAGCGTTTATCGGGCACCCCGATCACGGCACACTTAGAGACATCAGGGTGGGCAGAGAGCACCTCCTCCAGTTCATTCGGGTACACATTGAAACCGGAGATACAGATCATGTCCTTTTTGCGATCGACAATGGTGACATAACCTTCCTCGTCTATTCGGGCAATGTCGCCGGTTCTCAGCCAGCCATCCAGCATCGCTTCTTCAGTGGCCTGCTCACTCTGCCAGTAGCCCTTCATCACCTGAGGGCCTTTTATGCAGAGTTCACCCACTTCACCAATGGGCAGATCCTGATCTTCAGCATCAACCACCTTCAATTCACAGGACGGCACTGGCAGACCAATGGTACCCAGCTTGATTTTACCCAGTGGGTTAATCGTCACCACTGGTGAAGTTTCTGTCATACCATAACCTTCACAGATACAACTGCCGGTCAGGTTCTCCCATCGCTCCGCAGTATCCAGTTGCAGCGCCATACCACCGGAAATGGTGTTTTTCAGATAGGAGAAATCAAGACGACGGAAGGCTTCCTGGTTCATTAGCCCGACAAAGAGAGTATTCAGACCAATAAACATACTGAAAGGCTTACCGGTCAAATCCCTGATAAAGGATTTCATATCCCTCGGGTTGGTAATAAGCATGTTATGCTCACCCATCAAGATAGCCACCATACAATGCACGGTAAAAGCAAAAATATGATAAAGCGGCAATGGCGCAATAATCAGCTCCTCGCCTTCGCGCAAATTACCCCCAACAAGCGCCTTGACCTGGAACATATTGCTGAGAATATTGCGGTGAGTCAGCATGGCACCTTTAGCGACACCTGTCGTACCACCGGTATACTGCAAGATGGCAACATCATCATTTTCCCGGCGAATATCCGTGCAATGGTGCAAGGCTCCCCGACTGAGAACAGTGGTAAATGACACCGCCGATGGCAGCGAATAATCCGGCACCATTTTCTTAACGTGTTTGACCACCAGATTCACCAGTGTCCGCTTAAGGGTGGGTAGCATATCGCCGACCTGCGTCACCACAACATGCTTGATGGCCGTTTTGGGAACCACCTTCTCAGCCATGTGCGCCATGTTGGCCAACACCACCAGCGCCTTGGCACCGGAATCGCGGAACTGGTGCTCCATCTCACGTTCGGTATAGAGCGGATTGGTGTTTACCACAATCAATCCCGCACGCAGTGCACCAAAGACCGCCACAGGAAACTGCATGACATTGGGCAGCATAATGGCTATACGATCACCGGGGCGCAAATCGGTGTGATTTTGCAGATAACTGCAAAAATGCCCACTGAGCTCATAAAGACGGGAATAGCTCAGCTCATGCCCCATGTTGCTGAATGCCGGTTTGCTGGCAAACTTACGGGTGCTGTACTCCAGTACATCAATAATTGAGCGATACTGACCAACATCAATCGTTGCAGGAATACCTTGCGGGTACTTGTCTTTCCAGAAACCGGTGGTCATGGAGTACGCCTCCCACATCCATGATGGAGCTGTATAGAATAAAAACTGGCTCGCAAACTGTTCAACCTGTCTTGCAGACTATCGCATTGGAAAATTTTTTGAGGTTATCAGTTTTCTGCTGCTCCTGATAGACGACCTGCGGTAAATACTTCTAACCTGCTTTCAACGAAGGCCTGAACAATAGTATTCACAAGAGAAAAGCCAATGGACAGAATAAGCGGCAATCACCTGCTAACGGGCACTTACACGCCACCATCTGATAGCCATAAAGCACAACCACTGAAGACAGCACAACCACAGTCTTCAAGCCCCATAAATTCATCACTGAGCACCCATCTTTCTGAGCGATTGATATCGGTACCTCTTCTTCAGCCAGTAGTGAGTCAGCGATGGCCTGTGTCATCGCTCCAGAGAAAACGGGCAACGCCCCTTTGCAGCAAGAGTACGCCTCGTTTATCCGGGGATCCTGACATGACCAAACCCGTTAAGGAATTTATACGTCTTTGGCAGCATATTACCGAAACCAGAGCAATTAAGGTTTTTATTGGCAGCCTTCTTTCGCCAAATAGAATGAGCAAATTTCTGAACCAGTTAAATGAGCTGACATTATCCCGGGATGAGCAACTGCAAACCCTGACAAATTACTACCTGATAACATTCGGTGACAACCCGGGCAGCGCTATTCAACGCTTTACAGATGACAGAAAGTCAGTGGAACACCATTTAACAACCCAGGACCATCCCGCCCGGAGTATAACAACGATGACCACGATTTTTGATCAGGTCGAAGCCTGTATTAATAGCAGCCTGGGTATTAAAAGACATTTAACCAACCTGTCACAAAACCACTACTCAATGTCAATGGACGATTTGGAGCACCAAGAGTTAGATGAGTGCAACCTGCACCTGAAAACAGAATATCAAAAAGATCTCGAAATCTCCTCCAACACGAAATTAAGTGACATTTTTTCCAATGATTTATTAAGAGGCATGAATATTGACATTTACTCTCCGTCAGACCGCCCCCTGCTTAGCATTTACAGCAATACAAAAACCTGCTCATTCAAGGAAAGGGAGGAGAGTGGTGTTATTATCGACCAAATGACCTTTGACACAGGGAACCTTACAGACCGTGATACTCGTGAACAGCTATTCCAATCCCTGATTGAAGCAAAACTTGACAAGATCCTGTGCTCTCATAAACAGGTACACATTTTAACTTTTCTCTGTAGCCAACGATCTGCCAATATTTTCCACAATTTATTAAATCTGTATTTCATTGGTAAAAACCTCAGTTTGTCTATGCCTGAAAGACAAATAAGAACGGAAACAAGAGTTCTTGATAACGGTGATGTGTCAGTGAGGACGATTTTATCACTGCAAAAATACAAGCTGATCGATAACCGCTCCGGTGATGCCACCTCTTTTGATATTGAACAGATGATTGAGGTAGAAGCACTGTCCGTGATCACTACGGACAACCTTCAGCCACACTTTGATAAAATAAACGTGAAAATACTCGAGCCAGTTTCCATTCAATTCAGATGTTAAGCATAATGAATCCAAAAGCCTATTCAAGGACGCTGTATGAACCACTCGGAATCACCACCTTCACTGGTAACCATCAACAGCCAGTCAGGCCACCACCGCATTCCGGTTTACCAATGGCTGGCGAAAAAAAGTCCAAAGGCTGTGCTCCATATCAGTCATGGCATGGCTGAGCACAGTGCCCGCTACCAACAGCTGGCGGAGCAGCTGACCAGAAGAGGGTTTCATGTCTATGCCCATGATCATCGCGGGCATGGTGCCACCATCAACAAAGATAAAACGTCCAGCCAGGGGCATTTTGGTGACCATGATGGGTGGAATAATGTGGTTCAGGACCTGAAACGGGTCGTTGACCACACCCTTGCCCAGCACACGACTCTACCCTGCTTTCTTCTGGGTCACAGCATGGGCAGTTATATCCTGCAAAGCTATCTGGGCAGGCATAACCCCAATATATCCGGTGCCATTCTCTCCGGGTCAAACTTGGTGGCAAAGCCATTGCTGATGCTCGCCCGGCTGGTCGCTAAAATTGAAACCCTGCGCCAGGGAGTGATGGGGCACAGCCCTGTCATCCACCAACTGACATTTGCCGGATACAACAACAGCTTTAAACCCAATACGACAGAGTTTGACTGGTTAAGCCGCGACCCTGAATCGGTTATGCGATATGTCAAGGATCCCCTTTGCGGTTTTCGCTGCAGCAACCAGCTCTGGCATGACCTGTTCGGGGGGCTGCAGGAAATCAGTTCAACAAGCCTGTTAAAGAAAATCAACCATCAGCTGCCAGTGCTGATCATAGGGGGAGACCAAGACCCTGTCAGCGCACCGGATGGCTTAAAAAACCTGCAAACGGCATGGATCAGTTCTGGGCACAACAATACAACATTGACACTATACCCAGGTGCCAGACACGAATTATTTCATGAAACCAACCATCAGGAAGTGATTGATCAACTGTGCACCTGGCTTGAAAAGCACAGCTAACAATATCCATAAGTCGCCGATTTCTGAACTATGGACAAATCTTCAGGTATCGGCGGACCAGCGCAGAACCAGTTTATTTCCAATCTGATGGGGTGAGTGACAAACAATTACCGCTATTACAGAAGCAAATTGAGAAAACAGTAATCCGGGCCCTGCAGTCAAATCACACTCGATTCAGAAACCTGCCATCAGGTAATAAAGCGTTGAAGATCGACTCTATTGCCATTTCAGACAGGATCCCCTGGTTTATCAAAAAGAAGCTGCACGGAATGACCACAAAAGCAACATCTGTCCACAAAAGGTGCGATAATCATTGCCAATGAAAATATACGCTCAGACCGTTCTGACAAAACAGTTACCCATACTTTAACAAAGCAATAGAGCCTGTACTTATGCGCAAGCTGGAAAACATCCCATTTGAAGCATTAACCATTGGCACCAGGGCCAGCCTGACACGCACACTGACCGACGAAGACCTTCTGCTGTTTGCCAAAGTATCCGGCGATACTAACCCCGTTCATCTGGACGAGGCATTTGCCGCAACCACCCAGTTCGAAGGTCGTATTGCCCACGGCATGTGGACCGCCTCTCTGATTTCCTGTGCCCTGGCGACAAAACTGCCGGGCCCCGGTGGTATCTATCTGGGCCAGGAGCTAAAATTCCTGCGCCCGGTAAAAGTCGGTGATACGGTAACGGTTGAGCTGGAAATTCTGGAAATCAATGAACAACGAAAGCGTGCAACCGTCTCGACCAATGTGATCAACCAGAATGGTAAAACCGTTGTGAAAGGCAAAGCGGAAATCATGCCGTCCTCTGGAAAGGTCGTTGTTGATGAATATCCGCTGCCCGAAGTAGTATTATTGAAGCGAGCCGAATAGCAACATCGACTGAAAGCCCTGCCTGACAAGCCTTCTGCTGTCAGGCTTCCCCAGAATAATAGACTGGCACGCTCTACCCGACAGCAGTGCCCATAAATGGAGAATAACAGGCAGTTATGACTATCGCCCCTTTTCACCCCCCGAAACGTACCCTGATGGGCCCCGGCCCCTCAGATGTTCACCCCAGAATTACCGAAGCCCTGGCGCGACCCACCATTGGGCATCTTGACCCTGAGTTCATCCGGATGATGGATGAATTGAAGTCACTGATTCAATATGCCTTCAAGACCAGCAACCGGCTGACACTGCCCATTTCCGCACCCGGTTCGGCAGGAATGGAAGCCTGTTTTGCCAACCTGGTCGAAGAAGGCGACAAGGTCATTGTATGCATAAACGGTGTCTTTGGCGGCCGGATGAAAGAAAACGTCATACGCATGGGCGGTACCGCGATTACCGTCGATTCCGACTGGGGGCGTGCAGTGGACCCGAAAGCCGTGGAAGAAACACTGAACGCCCACCCCGATGCCAAAGTTCTGGCTTTTGTTCATGCCGAGACCTCTACCGGTGCACGTTCGGATGCAAAAACACTGTGTCAGCTGGCCAGAAAGCATAACTGCCTGACCATTGTCGACACCGTAACTTCGCTGGCCGGCTCAGAGCTGGAAGTCGATGGATGGGGAGTCGATGCCGTTTATTCCGGTTCCCAGAAGTGCCTGTCCTGTGTTCCCGGCTTGTCACCGGTCAGCTTCAGCGAAGCCGCTGTGGAGAAAATCCAGGCCAGAAAAACACCGGTACGCAGCTGGTTTCTCGATATGAACCTGGTTATGGGCTATTGGGGGGGTGATGGCAAAAGAGCCTATCATCATACGGCACCCGTCAACCAATTATACGCCTTGCACGAAGCGCTCTACCTGTTGCAGGAAGAGGGGCTGGACAACAGCTGGCAGCGGCACCAGCGGCATCATCAGGCACTGGTTGCCGGACTGGCCGCCATGGGACTGGAAATGCTGGTTCCTGAAGAGGAGCGACTGGCCCAGCTGAATGCCGTGGTTATACCGGAGGGTGTCGATGACCTTGCGGTTCGACAGCAACTATTGGCGGAATATAACCTGGAGATTGGTGCAGGTCTCGGCGCATTTGCCGGCAAAGTGTGGCGGATCGGCCTGATGGGGTATGCCGCTAATCAAACCAATGTATTGCACTGTCTCTCAGCGTTGGAATCTGCGCTGCTGAGACAGGGCCACAGGTTCACACCCGGCGAAGCGGTAAAAGCCGCCATCTCTGTTTATCAATAGAAAGAAAGGCTCAAATGGCAAACCCTTTGAGCCTGCCATTAAGACGTATTGGCTATATTCCCAAAGGAGCTGGAGTTGCTGCGCGGCCGCAAGAGCGCCCGGCAACGCCAGATCCTCTGGGTAGGGAAGAACACGCTTAATCATAAAATAAGACAGGTAATCCCATGCCCAATAGAATCCCCCTGTTTATCGATGGCGAATTCATCACCAGTGAAAGCTCACAGTTTATTCCTGTCACCGCTGGACGGCAGTGACTGCACGGCTGCCGGACTTCCGGAAGGCAACTGGGTCGGGCCAACACTGTTTACTGATGTTACTACGGAGATGGCCATCTACCGGGAAGAGATCTTCTGAAATAACCTTTCAAAGGCTGGCTTTTGCCAGCCTTTGCTCTCCTCCAGAACCAGCATTTTGCCCAAAATGCTACATCAGCATATCTCTTTAAACAAAGCAGAGGTAAAATTCTGGCCCACAAATTTTCCCGTAGCGCCAACAATCAACACCTAAACTGGAACAGCGTCTGATGTTCCTTTCGGAGACTTCCGATGTTCAGAAACCTTGTCTGGATATTAGTGTTTTTTTCCTTCAACACCTTTGCCGACATCACCGCTCCCCAGCCACCGTTACCAACGGAGCTGATTGATGCTCATGCTGCGGTAATAACGGATATTAAAGCCACCGGCAAGCGCGTGCATCAGATGGAAGCCAGCTGGGAGGCAACCACATCAGAAATGAGCCGCGACCTGATTCAGCAACAGATCGTCTCCGATATTCGCACGACCACGCAACGGGTAAATAACTTCCTGGACCAGGTTAAAGCCGTTAATACAACAGCCGCCGTGCAACTGGGCGAGGAGGTGGTGAACGCGGAAAACCGTTTTTTTGAAGCCCGACTGACCCCCGCCTCATCCGACCTGCGTAAAATGTTTGAACAATACGAACAGGCTGAAACGGACGAGCAATTACTGGTGCTGTTCCATATCAATGACTTTTACGCCTATATCAACTGGCTACAGAGCGAAAGACTGGATAACCTGAATTTACTGAAAAGCTGGCAGGTTGATACCACCGCATTACAGCAGAAACTTGACCATGAGATCACCCGCTATGCCGAGTTTATGGCTACCTACCTGCGCAGCAATAACCGTCAGAAAGAACTGTTACAGACCGAGCTGAAATCCCTTCCTGCGGATTCCCGAAGCTCTCTGGAAAGTAAAATTGCCACCCAGGATCGCCTGGTGCGCAGCGCGGTCACCAACCTGAGGCAGATCGTGATGATGATGGAAGAACAGGGACTGCCGGTGGATCATTACAATGAACTGATCTTCAAGGCAACCGGCAATCTGGCCGAAGCCGTGGTTAACATTGATACGCTGCGCACGGTAATTGTTGGGCTATGGGACGACCTGACGCACTGGTTCAAAGCCAATCTGGGTGGCATCCTCTCCCGCCTGTTCCTGTTTGCCGCTCTGATGGCGGCAGCGATAGTGTTAGCGCGTCTGGTTCGGCGGGGCATATCCCGTGCCGTCACCCATAAAAAAGCCCGTTTCAGTACACTGGTTCAGGAATTTTTTATCAATGTTGGTGGTAACCTGGTGATCATCTTTGGCCTCCTGTTCGCCCTGGCACAGGTGGGTCTGGACCTGACACCGGTACTGACCGGTCTCGGTGTTGCCGGTATTGTCATCGGTTTTGCCCTGCAGGATACCCTGTCCAACTTCGCCTCCGGAATGATGATCCTGATCTACCGCCCTTTTGATGTGGGTGACTTTGTTGAGGCGGGCGGTGTTGCCGGTAAAGTCGGCAAGATGAGCCTGGTCAACACCACCATTCGCACCTTCGATAACCAGGTCTTTATGGTGCCTAATGCCAAGATCTGGGGAGAAACCATCAAAAACATCACCTCAGAACGGATCCGCCGGGTGGATATGGTCTTCGGGGTTGCCTACGGCGACAATGTTGAGCAGGTAGAAGGGATTCTCGAAGATATTGTCAGCAGCCATCCGAAAATCCTGAAAACGCCAGAGCATGTTATTCGTCTGCATGTCCTCAATGAGTCATCCTTGGATTTTGTCGTTCGTCCCTGGGTAAAAACAGACGACTACTGGGATGTATACTGGGATATTACCCGTGAAGTAAAAGTCCGGTTTGATCGGGAAGGCATCACCATTCCATTCCCGCAACGGGAACTGCACTTTTATAAAGCACCAGCCGAACTGCCGGGCGAGCGGGTAACCGTACAACGATCAGATATCGGGCTGCGTACGGTGGGCGAAGGGGAAGACGGGCGTACTTAAAAGACTTTTTTTGCACCACAAAGGCACAAAGGACACAAAGGAGAGCAACAGAAGGTAAGGAATTGCCCTTAAATAATTTCGACATTTTGAACTCGATCTCCGTTCATCCTGAGCTTGTCGAAGGGTGATTGGCACAATACATGAGGCCGGAGTTCACGCCCTTCGACAGGCTCAGGACGAACGTAGTTTTGAAGCTCAGAAATGTGCAAATTATTCCGGGCCAATTCCTTACCATCAAAATGCCGTTACTTTGTGTCCTGATGTCTTTGTGGTTAACAGTTCTTTCTTTTAAGCCTTTTCACAGCACTTCTTGTGCTTTTTGCCGCTGCCACATGGACACGGGTCATTGCGGCCAACTTTGGTCACCTTGACCGGAGCGGGCTTTTCCAGCGCCTTTTGCCAGATCTCGCGAATATCGTGACACATCACCGCCATCTCCCGGGCCACCGCTGGCATTGCCTGCAGCATCTTATTCACATCCGGGCCATCTTTCTTTTTGGCTTTTTCCAGCAGGCTGTCTGCACGACTCCAGACGTTCAGCAGCACCATGCAACTGGACCAGGACTCTTCCATAGGCTGAACCCCGGGATGCTTCAGCACCTGGATCCAGACATCCATCAGCAATTGACAGCCCTGCCCATAACCTGTCGCCCATTCCTGCAGGCGGGAAAATTCTGAACAATACACATCTTCAGCCCGGCACTCTTCCGGCAGTACCTCAAAACCACCCGTGATGGTCTTTCTGGTTTTATCCAGCAGGTTAAACAGGATATGGCGGATATCATCTTCCTGCTGTGGGGATTCAAACGGCGGTGTGTTAGTCGCCAGTGCCAGGGTCATCCAACGATCCGGCGGAACATTAACCGGTGAGTTGGCAATGGCAAACATCAGGCCTTTGATGGCTGGCAGCGTCATAACCTGACCGCTTTTCCCGCCAGGGCGTGATGCCAGATAGGCAGATAATACGGTTTCCTGCTGCTGATCAAACTTGCAATTGGCCAGGGATGCTTTTCCAGAACTAGCGCTCAACTCAATCTCCTCTCTCCATTTCAGGACAGATACAAAAAAAGGCGCAAATCATCGCATCATCAACAGAGTCCATCAATATCCCTGCCACAAAGATGACGTAAATTTTATAATTGTTTTTCATAAACGGCCGTTTGCCTGTTTAGAGGACAACGACCTGTATTTCCTGGTGGTTGATGACAGTTCAGCCAGTTTCTGCAAATGGCGTTTGGTTTTCTGGTGCTTTATTAGATAACTCTTTAGTTTAAAGCTCTTTTCGCACAACTCACACTTAAAGGTACCATCCTCACCGGCATGCATGAGACTATGTTTTCTCAGGCTATTGGCGAGTCTGAAGCGCTTTTTGCAAACCTTGCACGTATAGGGCCTCTCGCCGGTATGGATGCGGGTATGTTGTGTCAGGCCAGTGGCCATACTGAAGCTCATGTCACACACCTCGCACTTATAGGGCCTTTCGCCGGTATGGATGCGGGTATGTTTTTTCAGGTCACTTCTTTGGGTAAAGCGCTTGTCACAATGATCGCACTTATAGGGTTTCACGCCATTATGGCGGCGGGTATGTATTTTCAGGTTACTGGAATGAGTGAAGCTCCTTTTGCATAACTGACACTTATAGGGCTTTACGCCCTTGTGTATACGCATGTGATTTGTCAGATTCACCTTTCGATTAAAGCGCTTCTCACATTGACGGCACTGAAAAGACTTCGTGACAGTGTGCAAGACCTTTGTTGAATTTTCTATCTGAGCACCCGGTTCATTCATTTTTATTTCTGTGAAAATATCACCATTTCCGGATTTATCACAATTTTCGAGGTGCGAAGATGGTGGACGTTTATTTACCTCACTATCTGCGGACGTATGGTAAAGATCATCAGGCTTAGGAAATAGCGGAGGGGTCTTCTTAATTTTTGGCCAAATGGGTGAATCAAAAACACCGTATCGTTCGATCACTTTAGCAATATAGCCAGAATCAACCGACTCAATCACTTTAACTTTTTTATCACAGAAGATCCCATTTTTTACTCCAATTTCTTTTGCATCACATATTGTTGTTTCAGTGAGCCAGTTAAAATCCTCAGGGGAAAAAAAAAGGTAATGAGAAAATGGGTCCATTTTTGTACTTTATTACCTAATTGTTTTCGATAGATCTGCCATTTGACCAATTTTCCAAGAAAAAATTCCTTCATTCCAAATTTTTTAACATTTGTCACAACCAGGCATAAGGACTTGCCAGGAACCTGTTTGCTCTTTACAGGGCGGCCAAGTAAAACAATTACATTTACCCTCTGAGATAACCGACAGTTCTCCATAATTTTTGACCGATCTAACGGGGCTCCCGGACAGGCAAAGCAGGTTTTACCGTTTGCCTGTCCAGAGGACAGCGACTGGGAGCCTGTCGGTCAGGTTGATGACAGTTCAGCCAGTGTCTGCAAGTGGCGTTTAGATTTCTGGTGCTTTGTTAGATCATTTTTTATTGCATAGCTTATTTCGCACACCTCACACTTAAAGGGCTTCTCACTGGAGTGGAGGCGGCGGTTGTGGTCAATCAGGCCACTTTTCTGGATATAGCTTTTATCGCACAACTGACACTTATAGGGTCTCACGCCGTCATGGATACGGGTATGCAATTTCAGGCCACGGGCTTCACTGAAACTCTCTTTGCACACCCCACACTTAAAGGGCCTCGCGCTGGAATGGGTGCTGGCATGTCTTTTCAGGCCAGCGCTTTGGGCAAAGCCCTTGTCGCATAGCTCACACTTATAGGGTTTCTCGCCAGTATGGGCGCGGGTATGTATTTTCAGGCTAAAGGCATACCCGAAGCTCTTTTCGCATACATTACACTTAAAGGGCTTTTCGCCAGTGTGTACACGACTATGTTCTTCCAGATCCCACTTTCGTTTATAGCGCTTGTCACATTGATTACACTGAAAATACTTCTTGACAGTGTGCAAGACCTTTGTTGAATTTTCTATCTGAGCATCCGGTTCATTCAGTTTTGTTTCTATGGAAATATCAATATTGCCAGATTTATTACAATTTTCGTGGTTCGAAAATAGTGGGCGTTTATTTCCTTCGCTATTAGCAGACGTAGAGACAATATCATCAAACTTAGGAAACATTGGAGAAGTCTTCTCCATTACTGAGCGAATGGGCGAATCAAAAACATCTTTTCGTTTGATCATTTCAGTAACATAGCCAGAACCAGCCGATTCAGTTGCTTTAACTTTTTTATTATAAAAAAGCCCATTTGTTATTCCGATCTCTTTGGTATCACATGTTGTTGTTTCAGTGGGCCAACCAAAAGTATCAGGGGAAAAAAAAAGGTAATCAGAAAATGGATTCATTTTTTTGTACTTTATTACTAAATTGTTTTCATTGTATTCAGTATTTGACCACTTTCCCAAGACAAAATTCCCTCATTCCAAATTTTTTTAACATTTTATTCAATACCGATTCTGAACCGGGAAAGCGTTGCCGAATGGCGATGAAGTGCGCTTTCCATGCTGCAACTGTTTTGCACAGTCGCAGTCATTTTCCCATTGATATGAAAATATCTCGGCATATACCTACAAAATGCTATTTCCAGCAGGCTCATCGTGTTTAACCACACAGTACGTGAGACTTTCCCTGTCAGTAACTCCTGACTTCCGAATGAAAACCGCGCTTTCCCATGCAGATTTACGTTTTGTCAATATTGCAGAATCAAACAGTTTAGTAGATCATAGCCCCCGCAAAACACCACATCATATAGTGCCAACCAGGCACGCATACCACTACCTGTAGATATTCCTCCCGAAAAGGCGCAATATCTCATTACTCTATTTGTCCGGAGACCCACCATGACTGAGATCATCAAACGCGATGGTTCACGCCAGCCTTTTGATGCACCACGCATCGTAAAAGCCGTTGCCAGCGCCCTCAATGATGCTCAGATCAAAGACCATGACTTTGCTGAGTACGTTGCGAAAAAAGTAGCCAGCACCGTGGAAGGTCTGGAACTGGTGGATATCTATGATATTCAGGATCAGGTAGAGCACCTGATGATGAGCAGCGAATACCATAACGCTGCCCGCAAATACATTGAATATCGTCAGATCCGGGATATTGAACGTGAGTCTCGTAATGCCCTGAGCCGGGACATTCTGAGCATTATCAACCAGGATAATGAAGAGCTGCTCAACGAAAACGCCAACAAAGACAGTAAAATCATCCCCACCCAACGGGACCTTCTGGCCGGTGTGGTCGCCAGGCACTACGCCAAACAGCATATTCTGCCAAAGCATATTACTGCGGCCCATGACCGTGGCGAAATCCATTACCACGACCTGGACTACGCGCCCTTCTTCCCAATGTTCAACTGCATGTTGATCGATATTGAAGGAATGATGACCAACGGTTTCCGCATGGGTAATGCGGAAATTGAAACGCCCAAATCAATCACTACCGCAGCGGCCATCACAGCCCAGATCATTGCCCAGGTTTCCAGCCATATCTATGGCGGCACCAGTATCAATGAGATTGACCGTATTCACGCACCTTACGTACGCAAAACCTTTGAAAAGCACCTGCAGCAAGGTATGCGCTGGATCCATGATGAAGGGAAAGCCCGTGAATACGCCATGGAAATGACCGAAAAGGATTGCTATGACGCCTACCAGGCACTGGAGTATGAGGTAAATACCCTGCACACCGCCAATGGTCAGACGCCGTTTGTCACCTTTGGCTTTGGTCTGGGTACCAGTTGGGAAGAGCGCCTGGTGCAGCAGTCCATTCTGAAAAACCGGATTCGCGGTCTGGGCAGAAACTGCAAGACACCGGTCTTTCCAAAACTGGTCTTTGCCATCAGAAAAGGGGTGAACTTCAGCCCTGAAGATCCGAACTACGACATCAAGCAGCTGGCACTGGAGTGTGCCAGCAAACGGATGTACCCGGACATTCTCAACTATGACAAGCTGGTTGAAGTGACCGGAAGCTTTAAAACACCCATGGGCTGTCGTTCATTCCTGGGGGTTTATGAAGAAGACGGCAAGATGATTCACGATGGCCGTAATAACCTGGGGGTCGTCTCACTCAACCTGCCCCGCATAGCAATTGAAAGTAAATGCAGTGAAGAGACCTTCTACCAGCTGCTGGAACAGCGTCTGCAGCTGGCGAAAGAAGCCCTGATGACCCGGATCCAGCGTCTGGACAGTGTCCGTGCACGGGTAGCGCCGATTCTTTATGTGGAAGGTGCCTGTGGTGTTCGCCTGAAGCCCGATGACAAGATCAGCGATATTTTCAAAAATGGCCGCGCCTCCATCTCCCTTGGCTATATCGGTATCCATGAGACGATCAATGCCCTTTATGGTGGCAAAAATGGTTCTGGTGATCTGTACGACAGTGAAGAGCTGCGCCAGAAAGCCGTTGCCATTGTGGAAACCATGCGTGCCGCGGTGAATAAGTGGAAACAGGAAACCGGCTACGGTTTCAGCCTCTACTCAACCCCGAGTGAAAGCCTGTGTGACCGTTTCTGCCGTCTGGACAAAAAGAAATTTGGTGTTATTCAAGGCGTGACTGAAAAAGGCTACTACACCAACTCTTTCCATCTGGATGTGGAAAAGAAGGTCAACCCATACGACAAGGTCGACTTTGAACAGGTATACCCCAAACACGCCAGCGGTGGCTTCATCTGTTACGGTGAGTACCCGAACATGGTCAACAACCTGAAGGCTCTGGAAAACGTTTGGGACTACACCTACGACAAGGTCCCATACTACGGCACCAATACACCCAATGACTCCTGCTACAGCTGTGATTATGAAGGTGAGTTCAACGCCACCAGCCGTGGTTTTGAGTGCCCGCAGTGCAAAAACCGTGACTCCGACAAGATGTCCGTTACCCGTCGTGTTTGTGGCTACCTGGGTCAACCGAACAGCCGCCCGTTTATTAAAGGTAAGCAGGAAGAAGTGGTTCGTCGGGTGAAGCACCTCTGATACGGCTGCCTGTTCCCACGCTCTGCGTGGGAACAGGCACCACAGGTACCATGGAAAAGCAAAGAGCATGAACTATCTCCAGTACTATCCAATCGATGTGGTCAATGGTGAAGGCACCCGCTGCACCCTGTTTGTCAGTGGCTGTGAACACCGCTGCCAAGGCTGCCATAACGCCACCACCTGGGATGCCCGCAAGGGAACCCCTTTTGACCAGGCCATGGAAGACCGGATTATTGCCGACCTTGGGGATTCCCGCATCAAACGGGATGGGCTGTCGCTGTCCGGCGGAGACCCACTGTTTCCCGGCAATCTATCCGGCATACTGAAGCTGGTTCAGCGGGTAAAAGCCGAATATCCGCAGAAAAATATCTGGCTCTGGACTGGCTACACGCTGGAAGAGCTCAGCCAGGCTCAACAAAACGTTGTGCAATACATTGATGTGCTGATTGATGGACGTTTTGAGCTGGATAAGAGAGATCTGTCACTGCCCTGGCGGGGTAGCAGCAATCAGAGAATAATTGATATTAATAATACACTGAGACAGATTACTTAAAGAAAATGAAACTTTGGGATCAAAATTTAGTCTATTGAGAGTAAATCAAGAATTTAAATACCTAAATATGATTCCCAATTCCAATTTAAATATCGCTCCTGACAGTACTGCTTCTAGCAGAAATGCTTCTAGCAGTAATGCTTCTAACAATATTGGACGATCTAATGAAGACCCGAATACTGATGCCCTGGCTTCATGGCTGGATCGTACCTTACAGGCCGTTTTTGAGGCTGACCCCAACATACCCAGAACCATAACTTATGAAATGAGAGCAACTGATGGTGCCTACCTGCGCGGAACCCGCCATTTATTAAATCCTGTTGCTCCCATGCCAGAATCTACTGCTGCACAAAACCCGGAACCTGTTCCACAACAAGAAACGTCGGATGCAAGTAAGGCTCAACCACCCACCGATGCACAATGCTCTGTCTGCCTGAGTGATTTTCAAAGTGCACCAGAAGCAGCATTTATCCCCGGATGTGAAACAGCAACGTGGATTCACTCTGACTGCCTGGCACAGCACACTCAATATCGAATCGCAGACCCCATAACAAATGATGAAACAAATGGCGTTGGCATAGCCTGCCCAACGTGCGATTCGTCCAAACACCACTCCATACCCGTCGACAAGCTTGCTCCACAGATATCATCCCCGGAATGTTTGCAGATGCTGCAAGATTTCCACCTGCAATCACAACTCCGAATTTTTGCCCGGGATCCGTTTTCCCCATTGCTTGGCCCTGTAGTGACAAAAAATGCTACATGCCGAGACTGCAATGAACAGTATTTTGTCAATCTGAGAGAGCCTGAACAGGCTGTAATCAGCTGCTCTGGACAAATTTACAAACGCAATATTGGTTACGTACCCTGTACTCGCAAGTTTTGCGCAAACTGTGAAGAAAAGCCCCATTTCAATAAGAGTTGTGATGAAGCACATATCATAAATCAGGAACAGCGGCTTTCTGATTTGAATGCAAAACTGCAGGTCTACCAGATGGCCCAGGCGGATGACAGTAAATTCAGGCCATGCCCGAAATGTGATAACCTCATTGAGAGATCTTCAGGCTGTAATCACATTCGACGGTCAGGCCTCCATGCACGTCAGAATGCAGCCGCAGATGCCAGTTTTTGTGACCATGACATTTGCTTTGAGTGCCTTAAAGATTGGAATGAGGCAGAACGTATTCAAAAACGAGGCATATTCAAAGTAAAATGCCATGATTTTTACCATTGTAATGACGCCGGGAACCGTCAACATCTTTACGCCAGAAAAATTGCGGATTTAAACCAGGACATTCAAATTCTGAGAGGGAGGAGAGCTCCACAACCCCCCTTACACAGATTAAACAGATTTTTCTCTGGCAACAGATCCTCCGCTGGCAGTTGATTTATTCTGCCAGATTTAACCAACCGCCAGCCAGATACCCACCCCCATCATCAGAGAACCGGCAACCCGGTTCAACACCCGGACATTACCGCTTTTCTGCAGAAAATGTCGCAGCGTTCTGCCACCGGCTGCGTATATATTCAGGCAGATAAATTCAATAACCAGAATAATGGCCACCAGAATAATCAGCTGTGGAGTCAGCGGCTGATCTGCTGAAATAAAGGGTGGTAGCAATGAGATAAAGAATGCCCATCCTTTGGGATTCGCTACCGCAGTAAAAAACCCCTGAATCATAAGCTCTCTGGCACCCGTCTCTTTTGGTTGCAGCCCCTCATGAGGAATGGCCATTTTCCCCCTGGACAACCACATCTGCCCCCCGAGGTAAAACAGATACACCCCCCCCAGCCATTTAAACACCGTAAAAGCGGCTGGATAGTTCAGCATCACCGCAGCCACACCGACCACGGCAAGCACGGCAATAAGCCCAACGCCCAACAGTTCTCCCAACATCATCCACAGCGCCCGGCGAATACCCACGGTCATACCCAGCGTCATGGCCAGGGTCATGCACATGCCCGGGGTGGCAGACACAAATAAAAACGTAGGAACAAACAGAACCAGCAGGGATAAATTGACCATATTTAACTCAATTCCAAAGGCATCCATTTGCCCAACGGCTTATCGTCTTAAAATAGCTATCCATCGTCCGATATTCAGCAAGCTTGCCAGTGCCGCAGCAACATAGGTCATTGCCGCGGCTTTCAGGACCTTTCTCGCCCCCGGTAGATCGTCTCTGGCAAGATACCCTTCCTCCAGAATTGGCAGGGCCTTGTTAAAACTGGCATCCATCTCAATGGGCAGGTTCATCAATTGCACCCAGAGTGAGGCAATCATCCCGGAAGCGCCCAATAGCAAAGTGATCAGGGTACTCTGGGGAAGCCGGGTGAATAAGAAAATAAAAGGCGTCACCATCAGGGCCATAACGCTGAACCGCTCAATCATCATGGCCATTTTTACCCGCTTCTGACGGCGCATAAACCCGGGGTGCTGCTCCTGATGCTGCAAGGCATGGCTGACTTCATGGGCAGCAACGGCAACAGCAGCGATGGTTTTCCCCCGATAGTGCCATGAGGAGAGCGAAACTACCCGGTTTTCCGGATCATAATAATCCTCACCTTCCTGACCTTCACGAACGGATACGCCATCCAATTGGAATCGTTCAATCAGGTGCTGTGCCAGCTCGCCGCCGGTGCCCTGAAGATCCGGTCGGTCTCTGCCATATTTACGGAACGTATGCCTGACCCAGAACTGGGGACCAAAAACCAGGACCAGAATCGCCAGCAATATCAGAATCAGAGGCATTTAATCCCGATCCTCAGTCTCCAGCCGGTCGATCTCTTCCCGAAACTCATTCAGATCCTTGAAATGACGATAGACGGAAGCAAAACGGATATAGGCCACCTCATCCAGCTGCTTTAATTCGCGCATAACCTCTTCACCCAGAATCCGGGAACTGACTTCCCTCTCCCCCATGGCCCGCAGGCGATGAGTAATGCGGCTCACCGCTTCTTCCAGCTGCTCAACGCCTACCGGCCTTTTTTCCAGGGCACGGGACATGCCCGCCCGCAGCTTATCTTCATTAAAAGGTTCACGGGTACCATCCCGTTTCACCAGCCTCGGCATCAGCAGTTCTGCTGTTTCATAACTGGTGAAACGTTCAATGCAGGACAGGCATTCGCGACGCCTGCGCACCTGGCTGCCTTCTGCAACCAGACGCGAGTCGATCACTTTTGTTTCAGCAGCACCACAGAATGGACAATGCATTGAGCAAATTAATCCTTGAGTTTTTGAGGGGATCAGGGGACACCATTTGCTATAAGTAGTTAACCAAATGAAATCATATATTTCTGACTAAGTTGTCAGTCACTCTGCGGCGTTGCAACTCCGGTCACATAGCTACGGCTATGCTCCCTACGTTGCGCCTTGCATAGCAACTGCCCACTTAGCCAGAAATATACGATTCCATTTGGCCAACTACTTATGTCCCAAAGCAATGATAACCAGCTGCGGTTTTATTACAAGTTCCCGGTTTCTGCCCGTATATCAGAACCCGGTGGGGTTTCAGCGACTGAAACATTCAAGATAGAAAGCCGCTTTTACCTCAGGGAACTCTATAAAAAAGCCGCTGACCTTGCACACATTCAAGGCACAGCGGCTTTCTGTTACCACCCAGACAGTTACTTGTAAACCGGAAGACGCGAACAGATTTCCAGCACTTTGGCTTTCACTGCTGCTTCCACCTGTGCATCACCGGAACCATCGCCCAGGGCATCCAGGACATCACAGATCCAGCCAGCCAGGGCTGCTGAGTCTTCTTCATTAAAGCCGCGACGGGTAATAGCCGGAGTACCGATACGAAGACCACTGGTTACGAAAGGTGAACGAGGGTCATTAGGCACCGCGTTCTTGTTCACCGTGATATTGGCACGGCCAAGGGCTGCCTCGGCATCTTTACCGGTGTATTCCTTACCGATCAGATCCATCAAGAACAGGTGGTCATCGGTCCCACCGGAAACGATATTGATACCCCGCTCCATCATCACCCGGGTCATGGCCCGGGCATTCTCGACCACCTGGGCCTGATAAGTCTTGAATTCATCAGACATAGCTTCTTTGAAGCAGACAGCCTTGGCAGCAATCACATGGCACAGAGGACCGCCCTGGGATTCAGGAAAGACGGCAAAATTCAGTTTCTTGTTCAGCTCTTCATCTTCAGCGGCCAGAATCAAACCACCGCGCGGTCCACCCAGGGTTTTGTGAGTGGTGGTGGTGACCACATCAGCAATGCCCACTGGCGAAGGATAAACGCCCGCAGCCACCAGCCCGGCAACATGCGCCATGTCAACCAGGAAGTAAGCACCGACCTTATCGGCAATATCCCGAAAACGCTGCCAGTCAACAATCCTGGAGTAGGCAGAAAAGCCACCAATAATAAGTTTGGGTTTATGCTCCAGGGCAAGGCGTTCAACTTCTTCGTAATCCAACTCACCGGTATCAGGTGTAATGCCGTACTGCACTGCATTATAGATTCGGCCGGAGGAACTGACGCTGGCACCGTGGGTAAGGTGGCCACCATGGGCCAGACTCATGCCAAGAATCGTATCACCGGGCTTCAGCAGGGCCATGAATACCGCCGAGTTGGCCTGGGAACCCGAGTGCGGCTGAACGTTGGCGTAGCCTGCGCCAAACAGCGCCCTGGCACGATCAATGGCCAGCTGCTCAACCACATCAACGTGCTCACAGCCGCCGTAGTAACGTTTGCCGGGATAGCCTTCAGCGTATTTGTTGGTCAGCGCACTGCCCTGAGCTTCCATAACTCTTGGACTGGCATAGTTCTCGGAAGCGATCAGCTCGATATGTTCTTCCTGACGCAGGGTTTCTGCATCAATAGCCGCCTTAAGCTCCGGATCAAATTCAGCGATGGTCATGTCCTTTGTGAACATTCATTACCTCGGTTGCCTGTTAACAGCCCGCCGAGGAGACTGTCGGACTTAAGACTGTCCTACTGCGGTTGCGATAAAATGGTCTAAAAATTCCTGCTTCTTCGTCAAATAGCCCCGCTATTCTCCTCAGAAGCAGAAATTTTTATCCTCAATTTCTCGCAATCCTCGCTACGGACGCTTAAGTCCGACAGGCTCCAAGAGGCTGTGAAATGCCTGGATATTGGTGGTGAAACGCTATTCTAATACAGCCCGCAGGAAATCGGCAGTAAAAACCACTCAATGTCCATGATGAATACCCTGTTTAACGCCTCTTTTACGCAAAGACAGGCCCAAAGGATTTTTGGCTCAGGAATGGCTCAGACGCCGTGCATTCGGCCCGCTCCCGGAACTGTGTCTGAGCAACAACGTTACCACCCCTGGCAGATAATCCAGCGAAATAATAAAAAATGCTGACAAACATTTTGAACCAGCAGTTAACTTCTCTGTCGAATAGATCCAACTCTACAAAAAACACGCCACAACATGATACCAGCAATCTGTTCACCCAACAGGACTGAACCACCCGTTGAACCCCCTGCACTTCACCGTTTTGGCATTGATTCCGAAGCCAAAGAGCACTGCTTCAACCGGTCAGTTGCCAGAGAGCCTCCTCACGAAAATTTTATACGTGATGAGATTCTGGATGATTTACAAACCATCCGGAGCGTCAGAACAATTACTACTGTCAATGCGACAGAACTCACGTTATTTCAAAATAAAGAGACGATTACCAGAATACGAAAGCTGAGAGACATGACCAATCTCGCCTTACTTCGGTTACAAGACACAGAAAACACGCAGGTGACTGCATTTACTCCCCCGGAGTCACCTGTCTCGTTGCTTGCCCATGAAGTCGGGGCCGCCCACGGTTCTGACCACGGTAATCGCCGCAAACTCAGGGCACGGATCCAGGCCAGCACTCACGGTGTTGTCCACGGGACCGGCGTTGTGGCGAAAAAGCGGTTCAAAAAAGGTCAATTCATCTCTCTGTATCACGGCCCACTGATATTCCGAATAAGAAGCCGACAGTCGGGCCAGCAACAAAAATTCAATGTATTCAAACTGGAACAGGGTAAAAAAGGGCCTGTTCCCCGATTTATGGAGAAAGATACTTTTGCTGCCTGGTCTGGCATTTTTCTCAAGTATTCCGGAACGCCCGGCATTGAGATTGGCCGTGATGCTGTCGGCCCCATTCGATATCTGAACCACTCCAAAAATGCCAATGTAAAAATCATCACACCCCGGGTATTGAGTAGATTTCCAGTTAATCAATGCGATCAGATTCTGTTAAGGGTTACTGCCCTGAAAGACATTGCCCTCGGAGAAGAACTGCTATTCGATTACGATCCGGGCCTACCAGAGTCAGAGATTGACTTTACACTATCAACAGTAGAAAAACCCGGGCAAAAGAGTGCAATAGCCATTCATAATACTGTCAGGAAAGTTTATCAAAAAACGATAGCAGGCTAAATGCCTGCGATCGGCAACGGTTTATTAATAATTTCATGTTACTTAAAGGAAGCGAGATATTTTTTTAAGTCATCAATATTCATCCAGGTTTGCTTACCGTTAAACATTGAATCCATTAAAAATTGTTGTAGATCATTAATATTTTTCATTGTTAACTTATCCATATCTTTGCTTAGTTCAATTTTTAATGAAGACAAATAAGAAGCAATATCTTCCAAAATTGACGGATTATTAGATAAAATTATATTCAGTAGTTTTTTATTATTGGGATCCAGACCTGCTTTCAGTTGATTAAGGCTTACTGGATGATGTGTTTTATCACGAATACCCTGAATTTTATCCATGATATTGCCAATTTGAATATCAAGTGATTCTGGCAGATCAACTTCTTTTTCCTTTGTTTTTGCCGACCTTTTCCTCCCACCATTTAGACATTTTTCGTTCAGCTTTTTAACTCTCCGGATTATTTTTTCTCTTTGAATTTTGTTTGCCTTATTATCTACCGACGAGATACTGAAGTCTATTTCAGAGTCTTCCTGGTTTGTATCATAATCAAATACCAGCTCTTCTCCCTTCTTAATATCTCTCAGGGCTACAACCGTCAGCTTAAGAGTTTCCCGGTCCCCCCACGCTAACGAGTCCACATTTGTACAGCTGATCACTACATTGGGTTGCTTGGAGTGATTCAGGAATCGGATATCATGTTCACAGTCACGGCCAAGCTCAATGACAGGTACGCCAGATTGGGCAATAGTAACGTTCGACCATGCAACATAAGTGTCGTTTTCCAGGATATTAACACCCGCAGTGTCATCATCGCCCGGGGCCTTGATGGTAAAGACAACATATTTGCCATTTTTCGGATTAATGGTTCTGAACACCAATGGTCCATCGTAAGGGCATATTATCTGTTCCGCTTTGAAGTTTTGGTTAGCAATGACGCCGGTACCATGTACAACACCTTCTGTTGACCTTATGCACGGGGGAGGGAGATCGGTGCCCGGGGATGTTGGCGTCATTGCCCTTTCTGAAACAGGAGAGTCCGGGGAATACACCACCTCTTGACCATTAACAACCGTGATCCCGGCCCCCTGATTTAAACGTTGAATTTGTTCGTCAACCGTTTTTCTGAGAGTTAACAATTGGTTTGTAATTCCTGAATAATCTTCCCAGGGAACTAATTCGATATTTCTGGCGCGTAAAAGAACCATTAAATAACCAAACACAGCTTCCATATCATTAAGGCAATTGTTGCAGCTGGGTGGCCGGGAATTAACGGAAGGCTGGGCGCTATTAACAATTGCTACATTCCTTTCAACCTGATCGAGTCGCATTTTTTTTGCCGGGGAAGGGGTACTTTCTGTTAAATCAGATTTTTCCTCTCTTGAGTAAGATGGACCCTTTGTCGGTGTTTGGCCAAACCCGATTCCAGATGGAAGCATTGATTTTATCCTTCATGGTTTTATTGGTATTCCACTTTTTCTGACCATAAAAACAGCTTTTAGTTCAAAAAATATCTCTATTATACTTTTTGATTTTTAGACCAATTTATCGCAACCGCACGACTGCATGGATGCAGGAGCCAGGGCAACGCAGGAGCAGTTGCCGCGTAGGACAGTCTTAAGTCCAACAGGCTCCTGGACGGGCGCTATTCTCAGACAGCCTCCCAGAGAATCAAAGGACAAGCGAGAGTGGGAGCACGTTTATGAAATATCCGGGCTATCTTTTGACACTAGATTTTGGCCTGAATTTTCTTTCATAAAGGACAAAAATTGTTGTTTATCCGGGAATGCGGACAAGATAAATACCATGCGTTGACATGATTTCCCACTGGATTTTATGTCACTAGCTGTGCCTATTGAAAAGACGTTTTCTGAAACAATGCAGCCGTTTTCTGGATAGGGATATTGTTTAACTGTTTCAGGAATATGTTCTGTTTCAGGAATATGTTCTGTTTCAGGAATATGTTCTGTTTCAGGAATATGTTTTGTTTCAGGAATATGTTTTACTGTAGAAAAAAGCTTCGAAAAAAACGTTTTTGATGCTTTATCGGCTTCTGGTGCTTTATCGGCTTCTGGTGCTTTTTCAGCAAAGAGCAGATCTCCACCGGAGTATGCACCGTCCTTCTGCTTGCATGGCGAAATGACTGATGACATGGTTAAAGGGGCCCAGCCAGTACTCCAGGGAATATTCACTATTTCAGGGTTGTCTGAATTGAGCGTGTATCTTACTATTCTGACACTCATAGGAACTGACTGACCGGACCAATTGCCTAGAGTTGCCATTTTTTCCAGGTTGGAGCAAACGAAATTAGCCATTGATTCAGTGGCATTATTTTTAGCTAGCCTCATTCTCACATCAACTTCATTGGCTAATTTACAAGATTTGTCAAATGTGACAATGGGTGCTCTTACTGTAAGTCCCAAATCAACCGTACTCCCGAACATATCCATATATTGGTAATGATCAGGGGAAAAGCCATTAAGTCGGGTTGGGTGGAAAACCTTTTCATTTGGGCCATGAATATCATTAACACTTTTTAAGTCTTTTATGCCCTGGTATACCTGACGCACTAAATTTTTCTCATAACAGTCTTCAAGGCTGATAACAAGTCGGCCCTCAAACTTGCCTTCCATTTGATCAGTGGCATTGTTCAAGACTTCGCGCAGTTTGAAATTATATTGTGAAGTAATGTCTGCTGTAGGTCCCATTAACATAAGGAAATCCTCATTCAAAAATTTAAAGTGGCCAACCTAAAGAGATTGGTATGATAGTAGAAACATATAAATATTTTGACATTGGCAGTTATGAAAAAGTTCCATGCTGACTTAAACGGCGTTTTCCACCATTTTCATGGGGTGGATCCAGAGGAATTTTTCAGAGCAGGGATAAAATGTCTGTAATCACAAAAGCATCACAAAAGTGCCTCCCAATACCGCTTCTTCAAATCCCGAATACTCTCAAACAGGCTGGTTAAAGATCTTCCTTTGATTCTTCATAAATTTTTCCAGGCACCATATTTGATGCTGCTGACACCAACAGATCTAGTTACACCATTGAGAATCTCAAACACCGGGAATGACTTTACAACTCCAACATTGTTTTACCATTCTTTGTTGTATTGTATTATTCAGTTCAATTTATCACGGATAAACATGATGTCTCAGTTCGTTTACACCATGAATCGGGTGAGCAAAATCGTTCCCCCGAAACGTCAGATCCTAAAAGATATTTCTCTCTCCTTTTTCCCGGGTGCCAAAATTGGTGTTCTGGGCCTGAACGGTGCGGGCAAGTCCACCCTGCTGCGGATTATGGCCGGTGTGGATAAAGAGTTTGATGGCGAAGCCCGCCCTCAGCCCAACCTGAACGTCGGCTATCTGCCCCAGGAGCCTGAGCTGGATCCGGCCAAAACCGTCCGCGAAGTGGTTGAAGAAGCACTGGGGGAAGTTAAGGCCGCTCAGCAGCGTCTGGATAAAGTTTATGCCGCCTACGCTGATTCGGATGCCGACTTTGATGCCCTGGCCACGGAACAGGCCCGTCTGGAAAACATTATTCAGGCCGCCGATGCCCACAACCTGGAGCGCAAGCTGGAAGTGGCAGCAGACGCCCTGCGTCTGCCTGAGTGGGATGCAAAAATTGAACACCTCTCTGGTGGTGAGCGTCGCCGCGTGGCTCTCTGCCGCCTGCTGCTCTCCAGCCCTGAAATGCTGCTGCTGGACGAACCCACCAACCATCTGGATGCGGAATCCGTTGCCTGGCTGGAACGCTTCCTGGTTGAATACCCAGGAACCGTTGTTGCCATCACCCACGACCGTTACTTCCTGGACAATGCCGCTGGCTGGATTCTGGAACTGGACCGTGGTGAAGGTATTCCTTACCAGGGCAACTACAGCGCCTGGCTGGAACAGAAAGAGCAACGTCTGGAACAGGAACAGAAGCAACAGGATGCCCGCCGCAAGGCCATGGAACACGAGCTTGAGTGGGTTCGTTCCAATGCCAAGGGCCGTCAGTCCAAATCCAAAGCCCGTCTGGCCCGCTTTGAAGAGATGCAGTCCCAGGACTTTCAGAACCGTAACGAAACCAATGAAATCTACATTCCACCCGGTCCACGCCTGGGTGACAAGGTGATTGAAGTCAACAACCTGAGCAAAGGGTTCGGTGACCGCCTGCTGATTGATGACCTGAGCTTCAGCATTCCCAAAGGGGCCATTGTCGGCATTATCGGCGGTAATGGTGCCGGTAAATCCACCCTGTTCAAAATGATCACCGGGCAGGAGCAGCCGGATTCCGGAACCGTTGAGCTGGGAGACACCATTAAAATCTCCAACGTCCAGCAGCTTCGTGATGAGCTGGATGACAGCAAAACCGTCTGGGAAGCCATTTCCGATGGCCAGGACATTCTGCGCATCAACAACTATGAAGTGCCATCCCGTGCTTATATTGGCCGCTTCAACTTCAAGGGTGGCGATCAGCAGAAGCGTGTCGGTGAACTCTCCGGTGGAGAGCGGGGCCGTCTCCAGCTGGCGGCCACATTAAAAGACGGTGGTAATGTGCTGCTACTGGACGAACCTTCCAACGACCTGGACGTTGAGACCCTGCGTGCCCTGGAAGAAGCCCTGCTGGCATTCCCCGGCTGTGCCATGGTGATCTCCCACGACCGCTGGTTCCTGGACCGTGTTGCCACTCATATTCTGGCCTACGAAGGCGACTCCAAAGTGACCTTCTTTGAAGGTAACTACACCGAGTATGAAGCTGACCGCCTCGACCGCCTGGGTGCAGAAGCCGCTGGTCCGCACCGTATTAAGTACAAACGGATTGATGCCTGACGATATCTGCTAATGATGCACCCGATCATCTAGCCCGGATATTTCATAAACTGCCCCGAATCTCGCGCAGGACTTTGTCGCTCTAAGGGATTTTGTGAGGGAGCGCCGTACCGGGGAGTATGGTCGACTGAACAAAACTCCCTTAGAGCGGCAAAGGACAAGCGAGAGTGGGAGCACGTTTATGAAATATCCGGGCTAGAGCAGCTAAGCGTTGATCTTAGGGTATACATTAAGCGCCTACTCCCCGCTTGGGTAAGTTAAAGATCGAACCACGAAGGTCACGAAGAGCACAAAGAAGAGATTTTCTTTTCCTTCGGCTCTTTGTGTTCTTCGTGGTTCCATCCGAAAACCATTGAAAATGGAGGGGTAACCCACTTTCACCACCAAAATAACGTAATCATTTGATTTTGAAGCATATATTCTATTCGAATATATGGTTGGCACGATATTTAATCGTTTAAAATCAAAATGTTACCAAGGGGTGGTGAAGGTCGGGGGTAAGCTTCTTCAGATCAGAATAAGAACCTATCGCTATCAAACTGCCCAGAGGGAATGTCTAACGTACTGTCACTAACAGGGCATTGAGAGCTGGAGTAACATTCTAAGTCTATAGTTTCACTCCGGCTGTTGGAGTAAACAGCGTCAACAGAATCAACCGGCCAGCTCTCGAAAGGCTTTTCAGAAGGGGTCGTGTCGAATAACTTCTTATATTCAAGATTCATTTTTTCCAGCCCCAGTTTCAATCTATCCCAGCTAAAAAATTTAGTAGATGGGTCGAATACGGTGCGAAGAGGGATGGATTTATTTAAGTTATTGATAAAAATAGCGTTCTGTTTCCATAAATCATAACGAACGATGTGGAGTTCTGTCTTTTGGTCAAAAATAGCTGGATACGTGTTTCTCAGGTTGAGAAATAATAAATCGGTTCGAATGTCTTCCAGAAGATTTTTGAAAGCAGCTTCTGGAGTTGTCGCATTGTTAATAGCAGCAGACGTATAGCCCAAATTACACATGGGCTCGTTGGGGTTAAACTTCACATAAATGATAATCATTGGTTGAGGGTGAAACTGGATGAATTCGTCTGTGTAGCAACATTTTTCATCATAAAATACATCAGCGATTGTGTACTGTTTTTGGGCAAATGACTCAAGGAGCCATGCAATAATTTGGGTATGGTTGTTCTTCAGAAAGTCTTTTGCCTCTTGATGTGGGAAAGTTACCAGGGGATAAGGGCAGAGAGCTTTCGTGCCGGAGCTGATCGAGGCATTGGTTCCTACGACGGTACAAAGGTTATTAGTGCATTCCAGTGGCAAACTCTCTCTTAATAATGTGCTGTTATCGTAGACTTTAATCGTTGAAGGACTGACAGCACCCTTACACTCAGGACAGGGCTGCTGATAATTTAATAGCCTATTAGTGCATTCTGAGTGGTACACATGGAAGCATGGTAACAAGGATAATGGTTTGATTTCAGTACTGGTTAAAGTTTGCAGGCAAAGAGCGCAATTACCTTGTAGAGCAGCTTCTACTCGCCGGGATGACTGTGTAGCTTGAAGCTGGTGCCCCTTAAAGTTTGCATTATTAGCTGGAGACGTTGATTCAGATGTATGGGCTGTAGGGTCAGGGATAACGTATTCAGGCTGTTTCCCAATGCTGCTGGTATCAATCAAGTTGTATCTCCACTTTTCCTGAAGTTAATTTCATCTTTTGACTATTTTCACAATGAAAAGTTCCTGACCGGACTTACAGTAGGTTTCGTTAAATGGTAACTGTCCTCTTAGCCAGAAATATACACTTCCATTTGGCCAACTACTTATCTGCTGCTAATGCACCTGAGTTAATTCGAGGTGATCAGGTATTACCCGGTTAAGCTTCTTCAGATCAGAATAAGAAACTATCGGTATCAAACTCCCCAGAGGGAATTTCCAACGCACTTTCACTGACAGGGCGTTGAGAGCCGGGCGTGCTCCATTCTGCGTCTGCGGTTCCCCTCAGGCTGTTGGAGTGAAAACCGACAACAGAATCAAATCCCCGGCTCTGAAAAGATCTCATCCGGGAAAAATCATTACACTCGAAAAATCTTTGAGAAGGAGTTGTTTCGAATAACTTCTTATATTCAAAACCCTGTTTTTCCAGCTCCAGTTTCAATCTATCCCAGCTAAAAGATTTAGTCGATGGATTGAATATGGTGCGAAGAGGGACGGAGTTATTTTTGTCATTGATAAAAATAGCGTTGTATGTCCATAAATCATAACGGTAGATGTATAGGTCTGTGTTGCAGTCAAAAATGGCTGGATGCGAGTTTCTCAGACTGAGAATTAATAAATCGGTTCGAATGTCTTCCACAAGATTTGCGAAAGCAGATTCTGCCGTTTTTGCTTTATTAATATCTGCAGACGAATAGTACAATTCTTTCATTGGCTCGTTAGGGTTGTGCTGCACAGAAAGCGTAATCGCTGGTTTCTGGTGAATGTGTTCGAATTCTGTTCCACAATATTTTTCGTAATAACGCACATTAGCCGTTGTGTAGTGTTTTTGAGCAAATGACTCAAGGAGCCATTCAATAATTTGGGGATGGTTGTTTTCCAGAAAGTTTTCAGCCTCCTGATATGGGAAAGTTGCAAGAGGATAAGGACAGAGAGCTTGCGTGCCGGAGCTGATTGAGGCATTGGCACCTACGACAAGACAAAGGTCTTCAGTGCATTCCAGTGGCAAATTCTCTCTCAATAATGTGCTGTTTTGGTAAATTTTAATTTTTGAAGGACTGGCAAGAGCCCTGCAGTCAGGACAGGACTGTTGACTTAATGCTGGAGCATAACATTCTGAGTGGTACACATGGAAACATGGCAACAAGGATAATGGCTTGATTTCAGTATTGATGAAAGTTTCCAGGCACAGAGCGCACTTACCTTGCAAAGCAGCTTCTACTCGCCGGGATGACTGTGTAGCTTGAAGCTGGTGCCCCTTAAAGTTTGCATTATCAGCTGAAGACGTTGATGTAGGGGCTGCAGATTCAGGGATAACGTATTTGGGCTGTGCCCCACTGCTGGTGTTAATCAAATTGTATCTCCACTTAACCTGAAGTGAATTTCATTTTTTCGACTAATTTCACAGTGAAAAGTTCATAACCGGGCTTACCGGTGAAACTGGATGGGCACGACAAGGTCTTTGCGAACTTCACCCGGACTGGCTGGGGAGCAGATACGATCGTCAATATTTAAACCTGAATTCTGATTCAGGAAAGCGAGTCCTCTACCCAATTCTCAATTCGCAGTCCGTCCACCCGTTTAACCCCCCGGGTATTATTGGTCACCAGTACCAGACCTTCACTTCGACAATGGCCGACAATATGCAGGTCATTAAGTAGTTGGCCAAATGGAATCGTATATTTCTGGCTAAGTGGGCAGTTGCTATGCAAGGCGCAACGTAGGGAGCATAGCCGTAGCTA